>NZ_JABAEE010000100.1:0-18990 GCF_023701885.1 Pseudomonas sp. CG7
CTTCGCGCCCCAGCGGGAGCAAGCTCCCTCGCCACAGGGTTACTGCCGGGCTTTATTTCGCTTAACTGATCGGCATTGGGGCGAATGGGCGTCTTTATAGCTTGACGGTCGCCGTCGAGCAAATTACGTTATGCGTAATTGAATTACGATAAAAATAACCCGGTGCGCCTCAACTCCTCCGTTGAGTGACGGCCGCATCCCCAGGAGGCTCCATGAACCTCGATTCCACCGCGTCGGACCTGGTTTATCAATCAGGCTTGGGCAACGAATTTGCCAGCGAAGCCTTGCCCGGCGCCTTGCCCGTCGGCCAGAACTCCCCGCAGAAAGCCCCGTACGGTCTCTATGCCGAGTTGTTTTCTGGCACGGCGTTCACCATGGCCCGCAGCGAAGCGCGGCGCACTTGGATGTATCGCATCCGACCGTCGGCCAACCATCCGGCCTTCACCAAGCTCGAACGGCAGTTGGCGGGAGGCCCATTGGGCGAAGTCACCCCCAACCGCCTGCGCTGGAACCCGCTGGACATTCCGGCCGAGCCCACCGACTTCATCGACGGGCTGGTGCGCATGGCGGCCAATGCCGGCGCGGATAAACCGGCGGGCGTCAGCCTTTATCACTACCGGGCCAACCGCTCCATGGAGCGGGTGTTTTTTAATGCCGACGGTGAGTGGCTGATCGTGCCGCAACTGGGGCGGCTGCGGATCGCTACGGAGCTGGGCGTGCTGGAACTGGCACCGCTGGAAATCGCCGTGCTGCCCCGGGGCCTGAAGTTTCGCGTTGAACTGCTCGACCCCCAGGCCCGTGGCTACCTCGCCGAAAACCATGGTGCGCCGTTGCGTCTGCCGGACCTCGGGCCCATCGGCAGCAACGGCCTGGCGAACCCGCGGGACTTCCTGACGCCGGTCGCCCATTACGAGAACCTCGCGCAACCGACCACCTTGGTGCAGAAATTCCTCGGTGAGTTGTGGGTGTGCGAGCTGGATCACTCGCCCCTCGATGTGGTGGCCTGGCACGGCAACAATGTGCCGTACAAATATGACCTGCGCCGATTCAACACCATTGGTACGGTCAGCTTCGATCACCCTGACCCGTCGATTTTCACCGTGCTGACCTCGCCCACGAGTGTCCACGGCCTGGCCAACCTCGATTTCGTGATCTTCCCGCCACGCTGGATGGTGGCGGAAAACACCTTCCGTCCACCGTGGTTCCACCGCAACCTGATGAACGAATTCATGGGCCTGATCCAGGGTGCCTACGACGCCAAGGCCGAAGGTTTCCTGCCGGGCGGTGCGTCCCTGCACAGTTGCATGAGCGCCCATGGCCCGGACGGCGAAACCTGTACCAAGGCGATCAACGCTGATCTTCAGCCAGCGAAAATCGACAACACCATGGCGTTCATGTTCGAGACCAGCCAAGTGCTGCGCCCAAGTCGCTTCGCCCTGGACTGCCCGCAACTGCAAACCGACTACGATGCTTGTTGGGCTTCGCTGCCTGTCACGTTCGCCCCGACCCGGAGATAACCATGACTCAACTTTCCCCTGCCCGTAGCTGGGTCGCCAGCGCCAACGGCCACGCCGACTTCCCGTTGCAGAACCTGCCATTGGGTGTCTTCAGCGTCGATGGCGGTGCCCTGCGCAGCGGCGTGGCGATTGGCGAGCGGATTTTCGATCTGCAGGCGGCGCTGCACGCGGGCCTGTTTGACGGTGCGGCCCGACAAGCCGTAGAGGCCATGGCCGACGGCCAATTGAATGGATTTTTCGACCTGGGCCGCAGCGCCCGGGTGGCCCTGCGTGAACGGCTGCTGGAACTGTTGCGCGAAGACAGTCCGTTGCGTGGCAAGGTTGAAGCGGCGAAGCTGCTGCTCGTCGCCGCCGACTGCCAGATGCACCTGCCCGCCAGGATCATCGACTACACCGACTTCTACGTCGGTATCGAACACGCCCAGAATGTCGGCAAACTGTTCCGCCCCGATAACCCGCTATTGCCCAACTACAAATACGTGCCTATCGGCTACCACGGTCGCGCCTCGACCATTCGCCCGTCCGGCACCGACGTGCGCCGCCCCAAGGGCCAGACCCTGCCGGCTGGCCAGGCCGAACCGACCTTAGGCCCGTGCGCGCGGCTGGACTATGAGCTGGAGCTGGGCATCTGGATCGGCAAGGGCAATGCCCTGGGCGAACCGATCCCCATTGGCGATGCCGCCGAGCACATTGGCGGATTCTGCCTGCTCAACGACTGGTCGGCCCGGGACATCCAGGCGTGGGAATACCAGCCCCTGGGGCCGTTCCTGTCGAAGAGTTTCCTGACCAGCATTTCGCCGTGGGTGGTGACGGCTGAAGCCTTGGAGCCGTTCCGCCGCCCACAGCCGGCGCGCCCGGAAGGCGATCCGCAACCGCTGCCCTATCTGCTGGACACCCGTGACCAGGCCGGCGGTGCCCTCGACATCGAACTGGAAGTTCTATTGCTGACCGAGGCAATGGTCGAGCAGAACCTGCCGGCTCAGCGCCTGACGTTGAGCAACACCCGATACATGTACTGGACCGTGGCGCAGATGATCGCGCATCACAGCGTCAACGGCTGCCAGTTGCAGGCCGGCGACCTGTTTGGCTCGGGCACCTTGTCTGGGCCTGAAAGCCATCAATTCGGCAGCCTGCTGGAAATCACCGAAGGCGGGAAAAAACCAATCGAACTGGCATCTGGCGAAGTGCGCCGATTCCTCGAGGACGGTGACGAAATCATCTTGCGCGCCCGTTGCCGCCGCGAAGGTTTCGCTTCCATCGGTTTCGGCGAATGCCGGGGCAAGATCCTGCCGGCGCGTTGAGGGCAGCCATGGAACTCTATACCTACTACCGCTCCACCTCGTCCTACAGGGTGCGCATTGCGTTGGCCCTCAAGGGCCTGGATTACCAGGCCTTGCCCGTCAACCTGATCGCTGCGCCGGGGGGCGAGCATTGCCAGCCGGCCTACCTGGCGATCAACCCCCAGGGGCGGGTGCCGGCGCTACGTACCGATGAGGGCGCGTTGCTGGTGCAATCACCCGCCATCATCGAATACCTGGAGGAGCGTTATCCCCAGGTGCCGCTGCTCAGCGCCGACCTGGCGGTACGCGCCCACGAGCGTGGCGTCGCCGCGCTGATCGGTTGCGACATTCATCCCCTGCACAACGTCAGCGTGCTCAACCGGCTGCGGCAGTGGGGCCACGATGAAACGCAGGTGGCGGAGTGGATCGGACATTGGATCAGCCAAGGATTGGCGGCGGTGGAGCAACTGGTTGGCGACGACGGCTATTGCTTCGGCGCGCTGCCGGGATTGGCGGATGTGTTCCTGATCCCGCAGTTGTACGCCGCCGAGCGGTTCAATGTTTCCTTGCAGGAATATCCGCGGATCCGGCGCGTGGCGGCGTTGGCGGCAGGGCATCCGGCGTTCCAGCAGGCGCACCCGGCGAATCAGCCGGATACACCCACTTGATATTGATGTTGGCTGGTCTGCCGCTATCGCGAGCAAGCTCGCTCCCACAGTTGATCAATTGTGGGAGCGAGCTTGCTCGCGATGACGATTCAACTGCCACAAAAATGTGCAGCCTCACGACAACTCAATGCACCACCGAATTCGGCGGCAAATGCCCCAGCCGCTCCGTCAGCCGGATTCGCTGGATCGGATCGTCACTGAGCATCAGCGCATGCTCCAAGTCGAAGCGTTCGGCGTTGGGGCAATCGAGCCGCTGGTACAGGCTGGCGCGGGCCAGGTAGTCGGCGGCGCTGGCGTTACCCAGTTCCAGCACCCGTTCGGCGTCGATCAGGGCCGCGATGTAGTCGTCGTTCGCCAGATGCAGTTGGCGCAGGGTGCGCGACAGGCGCTGCAGCATCTGCATCGGCTCGGCGTTGACCAAGTGCTCGGCCTTGAGCGACATGTTCGCGCCGTATTGGCGCTGGAGCAGTTCCCGGCAGTCATTGGGGTACAACCGGCGGCCACCGCATGGGTCGAGCAGGTGGTCGGCCCCAGGTACCTTCAACAGGAAATGCCCGGGGAAATTGACACCGACCATCGGAATTTCCAGGCCGCGAGCCAACTCCAGGGCAATCAGCCCGAGGGCCAGGGGCTGCCCGCGTTTGCGCGCCAGGACTTTATCCAACAGCGCCGCTCGCGGCCGCAGGGGTGTGAAGTCGTCCTGGGCGAAACCCAGGTCGTTGAGCCGTCGTAGCAGAGGCTGGCCCAGCTCGCTGACAGGCAGCATCGGCAGGTCATGGCTGACCCGCTGTTGCAGTTCCTTGAATTCCTTCAGCAAGGTCGGAACGATGACGTCGCGAGCATGTTCGGCAGCGATCCACAACGCCGCTTCGAACAACGCCGGCGGCGAGCGGTGCAGGCAATCAAAAAAGGCTTGGCGCGGTTTCATCGAACTCTCCGGGCTATGCTCCCGTTTTAGCCCTGCCATGGATTTTCGTCCAGTCTCCAACAGATGCTGTGACAGGTTATGCCGAAAAAGACTGACCACCCAGGCGACTTATTCCGGCGTGCTCCAGCAATTTTCGACTGCACGCCTATACTGGCGAAACAAACAAAAGTGATTCGGGAGCCTTACGATGTTTGCTCTCATGCAAAGCTCCCGCCTTGAATCGCTGCACCTAAGCGTAGACCCGACAACCGGGTTGAAGGCGGTGATTGCCATTCATTGCAGCCGTCCCGGGCCTGCCCTGGGAGGCTGTCGTTATCTTGCCTACCCCGACGACGAAAGTGCCGTGGCGGACGCCGTGCGCCTGGCCCAAGGCATGAGCTACAAGGCAGCGCTGGCTGGTTTGCCCGTGGGCGGCGGGGTGGCGGTGATCATGCGACCGGCCCATGTGGAGAGTCGGGCGGCCTTGTTCGAAGCCTTTGGTCGTTGCATCGAGCAATTGGACGGGCGCTACATCACGGCCATCGACAGCGGCACGTCGGTGGCCGACATGGATTGCATCGCCCAGCAGACCCGCCATGTCACTAGCACCACCGCCGCGGGAGACCCCGCGCCCCACGCGGCAATGGGTGTCTTTGCCGGCATCCGTGCCACCGCCATGGCTCGCCTGGGCAGCGATAACCTCGAAAGCCTGCGGGTGGCGATCCAGGGCCTGGGCAATGTCGGTTATGCCCTGGCCGAACAGCTGCATGCGGCGGGGGCCGAATTGCTGGTCAGCGATATCGACCCTGGCAAGGTGCAACTGGCCATGGAGCAACTGGGCGCCCATCCGATCGCCAACGACGCGCTGCTCAGCACCCCCTGCGACATCCTCGCCCCTTGCGGCCTGGGCGGGGTACTCAACAGCCAAAGCGTGGCGCAACTGCGCTGCTCGGCCGTTGCCGGCTCGGCCCACAATCAGTTGAGCAACCTGCAGGTGGCCGATCAGTTGGAAAGACGCGGGATTCTCTATGCGCCGGACTATGTGATCAACTCGGGCGGGCTGATCTACGTCGCCCTCAAGCATCGTGGTGAAGAGCTGCCGACGATCACCGCGCACCTGTCGAAGATCGGGGCAAGGCTCACGGAAGTCTTCGCCCATGCCCAGGCGGAAAAGCGCTCACCGGCCCGGGTGGCCGATGAACTGGCGGAGCGCCTGTTGTACCGCTGAAAATCAAACCGTGGCGAGCTTTACTGCAAATCCAAGTGTGGGAGCGAGCTTGCTCGCGATAGCGGTGCGCCAGTCAATGAAGGTGTTGAATGTACGGCCGCCATCGCGAGCAAGCTCGCTCCCACAGGTTTTTCTAGCGCTCACAGACTGATCATTTCAGGCGAACACTCCCTCGCCACGGTGTGTGTTCGCCTCTCTATGCGCTTTGTGCTGCCCTTATCCAGCCATCACCTCAGCAGGTACACCGGAAAGCATTCACATAAATGCATCACTCGGCGCCGGGTGTTATCCAGGCGTGCGGCGTTGTTCGGCTGTTCCAGCAGGTCGGCGATCAGGTTCGCCACTTCGGCACATTCCGCTTCACCAAAACCGCGTGTGGTCAGGGCTGGGGTGCCGATGCGAATGCCGCTGGTGATCGCCGGTTTCTGCGGGTCATTGGGGATCGCGTTTTTGTTCAGGGTGATATGGGCGCTTTCCAGCAGTGCCTCGGCATCTTTGCCGGTGATGTTCATCGAGCGCAGGTCAAGCAGGAACATGTGGCAGTCGGTACCGCCGGACACCACCCGCAAGCCACGCCGGGTCAGGACGTCGGCCATGACCCGGGCGTTATCGACCACCCGCTGCTGGTAATGCTTGAACCCGTCGCCCAAGGCTTCGTTGAAAGCCACGGCCTTGGCGGCGATGACGTGCATCAGCGGGCCGCCCTGATACACCGGGAAAATCGTCTTGTCGAGCAGGGCGGCGTATTGCGCCTTGGCCAGGATCAGGCCGCCGCGGGGGCCGCGCAAAGTCTTGTGGGTAGTGGAAGTGATGAAGTCGGCGATGCCCACCGGCGAGGGGTACACGCCGGCGGCGATCAACCCGGCGTAGTGCGCCATGTCCACCATCAGGTAGGCGCCGATTTCATCGCAGACCTTGCGAAAGCGCTGGAAGTCAATGGTCCGCGAATAGGCCGAGGCTCCAGCAATGATCATCTTTGGCCGGTGTTCCCGGGCCAGGGCTTCCATCTCTTCGTAGTCGAGGGTTTCGGTTTCCGCGTCCAGGCCATAGGGAAAGGCCCGGTAGATTTTGCCGGAAAAATTCACCGAGGCGCCGTGGGTCAGGTGGCCGCCGTGGGCCAGTGACATGCCCAGGATCGTGTCGCCGGGTTCCAGCACCGCCAGGAAAACCGCCTGGTTGGCCTGGGAGCCGGAATGCGGCTGCACGTTGACGTATTCGCAGTTGAACAATTTGCGCGCACGCTCGATGGCCAGGTTCTCGATTTCATCGACGACCTTGCAGCCGCCGTAGTAACGCTTGCCCGGATAGCCTTCGGCGTACTTATTGGTGAGCACGGAACCCTGGGCCTGGAGCACTTCTTCGCTGACGTAGTTTTCCGAAGCGATCAGTTCCAGGTGGGTTTCCTGGCGGTTGCGCTCGCGGTCGATCAGGCGGGCAACGGCGGGATCGAAATTTTGCAGACTCATGGTGTGATTCCTTAGATAAACGCTTCGGCCAGCGGCGCAGTCATGGGATGCGGCAACACCCGCGGCTGGCTTTTGGACGAGTCGGACAGAAAAATGGAGGTGTCTTTCAAACCGCTGCCGGTGATCAGGATCACGGCGGTTTGCGGGGTGACGGGGTGTGTTTCTGCGTATTTGAGCAGGCCGGCGAAGGCACTGGCGGCGCCGGCTTCCGGAAACACGCCGGTGCTGGCGGCCAATCGAGAGGCGGCGGCGACAATGCTTGGGTCGCTGACGCAGATGAACTCGCCGTCGCTGGCGGTCACCGCACGCATGGCCTTGAGGCGATCACGTGGCAATGCCACGTTAATGCTGCTGGCCAGGCTGGTGGGCGGCAGGCGTTCGGTTTGTCGCATCGAGCGGTCGTAGCGCCAGGCGCGGTACATGAAGTTGCTGTGCTCGGCCTGAACGCCGATCAGGCGCGGAATGCGTTCGATCCAGCCCAGTTGCAGCAGGTCGAAAAAGCCTTTGTAGACCGAGCCCAGGATGCAGCCGTTGCCGACGGGCACGAACACCAGGTCCGGCACCTGCCAGTTGAGCTGTTCGCACATCTCGAAGGCGACGGTCTTCTTGCCTTCGCTCATGTACGAGTTGATCCCGGTGGTGCGGTTGTACCAGCCGTGTTTTTCGCAGGCGTCGAGGCATTGTTCGAAGGCTTCGTCGTATTGCCCGTCGACCAGCACGATCTCGGCGCCGTAGCCCTGCATCTGCGCGAGCTTTTCCCGGGGCGCGCTCTTGGGCAGGTAAATGACGTTGTGCAAGCCCAGGCTGGCGCTCATCCCCGCCAATGCCGAAGCCGCATTGCCGGTGCTGGCCACCGCCACGGTGCGCGCACCGGATTGCATGGCGTGGGCCACCGCCAGCGCGCTGGCGCGATCCTTCAATGACCCGGTCGGTTGCCGCGATTCGTCTTTTACGTAGACTTTGATCCGGGCACCTTTGCCGAGCAATTCCGGGCGCGAGTACAGCGGCGTATTGCCCACCAGTAACGGGGGAATGAACTGCGTCGAGCTCAACGGCATCAAGCGGTCATAGCGCCACATGCCACGGGCGTGGTCATGGGCCAGGCTGTCCCGGGACCATTCGCGCTTGAGTGTGGGGTAGTCGTAAAGCGCATCCAGGGCACCATCGATTTGGCAATGAGGACAGTAGTAGCTGACCTCATGGGGCTGGTAGCTTCGATCGCAAGCCAGGCACTGCAAGACATACGCTCTGTACGAATTTTTCATGGTCACCCTCTGAAACTACGCTGTGCTGGTGCTTTCCTTGCCAACGTCGGTCCGGCGCACCGGACCGACGTTGGCACTCCGCTGGCAGAAGGTGTTTCAGATCACCATGATGGCGTCGATGGCGACCAGGGTATTGCGGGCCAGCGCACTGGCGCCGGCGGTGGTGCGGGCCGGGTACGGCTTGGTGAAATATTCTTCCATCACGCGGTTGAGGGTCGGGAACTCACTCAGGTCGGTAATGAACGCCGTGACCTTGACCACGTTCGCCAGGGTGCCGCCTGCCGCTTCGGCCATTTGCACCAGGTTGTCGAGGGTCTGGCGCAGTTGGCCTTCGAAATCCTTGGCCAGCACTTCGTTGTTCAGCGCCGAGACCGGGGTCTGCGCCGACAGGTAGATGGTCTGCCCGTGGCTGACCTTGATGCCCTGGGAATAGGTGCCCAGCGGTAGCGGCGCCTTGTCGGTGAAAATGACGTTCTCTTCGCCCAGGAAAGGTTTGGCGGCGGACTGGATGTGAGCGGTGGTTTGCATAGGGACGTTCCTTGTTAAGTGGATGGGTTAGTGCAAATCGGCAACCTGCTTGACGGCCAGGCTGGAAAATTCCTCGTCGCGACAACGGGCTGGGGAAAAGTGCTGGTAGTTGAGTTGCAGCGCCGCCAGGTCGACCGGTAGGGCGATGCCCAGCGCCGCATGACTGCATAGGCGGGCAATGGCGGGCGCGGCCTGGATGCCGTAGCCACCGAGGGCGGCGAGCCAGATAAAACTTTCTTGCTGTGGGTCTTGGCCGAGCACCGGCGAGCGGTCGGCGACGAAGGTGCGCAGGCCCGCCCATTTGTTGATGATCGAGCGGGGGCGCAGGCGCGTGGTGTTTTGCAGGCGATCCATGGTGATGGCCAGGTCGAGCTCTTCCGGTAACGCGTCGCAGGGCAACGATGGGCTTTCATCGCAGGGCGAGACGATCAGTCGCCCGGCTTCAGGCTTGATGAAAATGTCCTCGTCCACCGTGCCCAGGTAGGGCGTGTGGTGCACGTCGCACTGTGGATCGACCGCTAGCACGGTGCGCCGCAACGGCCGGACACCGACCTTGGGCACGCCGCAGCGCTCGGCGAACTCATCGGCCCAGGCACCGGCGGCGTTGACCACAATGGCGCTTTGCAGCTGCTGGCCGTCCCGGGTGTGCAAGCGCCAATGCCCGTCGCGATATTCGCCACGCAGCACTTCGGTCTCGCGCTTGACCACGCCACCGCGGGCACGCAACCCGCTGAGGTAGGCACCGTGAATGCCGTGCACATCCAGGTCGAAGGCGCTGGGCTCGTAGATCCCGGCGCTCCAGGTGCCTTCGGCGAGGTAGGGGACCAGTTCCTGTACTTGCTTGTCGTCGAGCAACTCGGCCGTAGGCACTTGGCCCAATACGGCGCTGAAACGCGCTTTGAGTTTGTCCACCCGTGCCGCCTGGGCCACGATCAACGCGCCCCGTGGCGCCCAGAGTGGATGCTCGGCCAGACCCTCGGGCGGGTTCTCGAAGAAGCGCCGGGACGCGCAGGTCAGCGAACGGATCTGCTGGTTGCCGTAGCTTTCCATCGAGATCGCGGCCGAACGCCCCGTGGTGTGGTAGGCCAGTTGTTGTTCCTGTTCGAGCAGGCAGACGCTGCCATGGGCCGCCAGTTCATAAGCGACGGAGACGCCGGCGATGCCGCCACCGACCACAATGAAGTCGTAACGAGCAGTCATGGTCGGCTGCCCTCGGCGATAGCGGTGGCTTTGCTTTCCCGGGTGTAGGTCAGCACGAAATGCGCCACGAGACCGAAGATCAGCCCCCAGAACGCGGCGGCCAAGCCGAGGAAACTCATGCCCGAAGCGGTGACCAGAAAGGTGATCAGCGCGGCTTCCCGCTGTTTCTCGTCGGCCATGGCGCCGGTCAGCCCGGCACTGATCGCGCCAATCAGGGCGAGGCCGGCGAGGGAGGCGATCAACTCTTTCGGCAGTGCGGAAAACACCGAGGCCAGGGTCGCCCCGAAAGTGCCCAACAGGATGTAGAACACCCCGCAGGCAATCCCGGCGATGTAGCGTTTGTCGCGATCCTCGTGGGCTTCGCGACCGGTGCAGATCGCGGCGGTAATGGCCGCCAGGTTAAGACCGTGGGACCCGAACGGGGCCATCAGGGCCGAGCCAATCGCGGTGACCGAAATGATTGAGCGCGCCGGTGTGTTGTAGCCCGAGGTGCGCAATACGGCCATGCCGGGCACGTACTGGCCGGTCAAGGTCACCAGCGCCAATGGAAGGCCGATGTTGATGATTGCGTGCCAGCTCCATTCCGGTGCGATGAAGACCGGATGAGCCACGGCGATGGTGATCGAGTTGCTGTTGAGTTCTCCGAACGAGGCGGCCACCGCGCAGCCGATGATCAGCACCGACAGGATGGCGTAGCGTGGCGAGAATCGCTTGAAGACCAGGTACGCCGCGATCATCGCCAGCACCATCGCCGGCTGAAGCTTGATCGACGTGAACAGCTCGGCGCCGAAGCGAAACAGGATGCCGGCGAGCATGGCGGCGGCAATGGCCTTGGGCAGGCGGCTCATCAATTTGGCGAACGCCCCGGACAAACCCACCACGGCGATGATCACCGACGCCACCACATAGGCTCCGATGGCCTGGGGCAGGGTCACGGTGGGCAGCATTGACACCAGCAGCGCCGCCCCCGGTGTGGACCATGCGGTGATGACCGGGACACGCAGGCGCCAGCTCAAGAGGAGGCCGGTAATCCCGCTGCCGATGGAAATGGCCCAGATCCACGAAGACACCACGTCGTTGGGCAGGTGCGCTTCCTTGGCTGCCTGGAACACGATGATGAGCGGGCCGGCGTAGGAAATGATCACGGCGATGAAGCCCGCGATGACCGCTGACAGGGATAGATCCTTTCTGAATGTGTCCATGATGTCTCGACTTGGCGCGGCAGGAGCGCGCAGTGGGGGATTGAGTCGATTGCTTCGATTCGCAATCAGTGTATTTGAATGGATTGAGTTGATTCAATAGGGGGCGTGATTGTTACGAGATATTTTTCTGCTATCACGGGGCGATTTTGCAATTTATTGCAGATAGTTGATTGATTTATATGAATATTATTTGTTGTAAAATTTCTTTAAGCCATGCTTATAAACAATTCAATAATCGTATCAATCGACTCAATGGATCGAATGCGTCGAATTATTAGTTGCCTAACCTCCATGTGATATGCTCGGATATTCATCATTTCTACGATGGGCAGTGATCATTCATGTGGGTTCCCCAGCTAAGCGAGTTCAGCCAGCCGATGTATCTGTCGATTGCCGATGCGTTGGCGCGCGATATCAACAACGGCGTACTGAACGAGGGTGATCGCCTGCCGACGTTGCGGGAGCTGGCCACCACCTTGAATGTCACGCCGGGCACCATCAGCCGGGCGTACAGCGAAGCTCATCGACGTCGGCGGGTGCAGGGGGAAGGGGGACGTGGCACTTATGTGCTCAACCAGAAGCAGCTGGAGCTGCCGGCCAGTAACAGCGCGTCCGCGCCGCTGAACCTGGGGCAGTCCGAACTGCTCGACCTTTCGATCATCAAGCCCTATAGCGAGACGCTGGAGTACTGGTTGCGCGGCGCGCTGGTGGGCATGGCCAAAAGCACTGATTTCGCGCGCGCGCTCGACTACGCGCCGGACGGCGGCCACCCGGCCCATCGCGAGGCGGGGGCGCAGTGGTTGCGTCATTCATTGCCCGACGCGCAATGGCAGCAAGTGGTGATTACCGCCGGGGCCCAGCATGGCTTGATGGTCGCGATGAGCGCCCTGACCAACGCTGGCGACCTGGTGCTCTGCGAGGCGCTGTGCTACCCGGGGATCATTTCCCTGGCCCACGGTCTTGAGCGTCGCCTGCGTGGCGTGCCGATGGATGACGAAGGCATCATTCCCGAGGCCTTGCGCGAGCTGTGCCTGCGGGAGAAGCCGGCGATGCTGGTCTGCGTGGCGACCTGCCAGAACCCGACGGCGGCGATCATGTCGCAGAAGCGTCGGGCCCAGATTGCCGCGCTGGCTGAGGAATTCGACTTCATCATCCTGGACGATGACATCTACGGCTTCCTGGCCACCGATCCGTCGATCAAACCCCTGTCGGCCTTTGCGCCGGATCGCTCGGTTTACCTGACCAGCCTGTCGAAATCGGTCATGCCGGCGCTGCGCATTGGTTACATCTACAGTCCGCCGAAATTGCTGTCGCGCCTGACCTCGATGGTGCGCAGCAGTGTGTGGATGCCGTCGCCGTTGACGGCGCAACTGGCCAGCAATGTGATTACCGAAGGCCTGGACACGAAATTGATCCGCATCCAGCGCAACGAGGCGGCGGGGCGACAAGCGATCGCCCGGGAAATCTTCGCCAATTTCGAACTCAAGACCCAGCCGTATTCCTATCACGTCTGGTTGACGCTGCCCGAGCCTTGGACAAGCGACGAGTTCACCATGCTCGCCCGGGCCAACGGCGTATTGGTGCTCAGTGGTACCCAGTTCCAGGCGGAGCGTTCAGGCACCACCCGGTGCGTGCGGTTGGTGCTGATGTCGCCCACCAGCCAGGACGAACTGCGCTTCGCACTAACCAAGTTGGCCAGCCTGATCGATTCAGATCCGCGTCGTTATTATTAAAAAAGATCGCAGCCCTCGGCAGCGCCTACGCGGTGTAGGCGCTGCCGAGGGCTGCGATCTTTTTGGTTATTCGTCCGACGGGTTGAGCAGTTCGGACAAGGCGTCCGGCTGGCTCTTGAATGCCTTGGCGAACACATCGCGATTTTTCGCCATGTAGATCCCGGCTTCCTCGACCTGTTGCTCGCTTAGCGATGGAACGGCTTTTTGCAACACTTCGGCCAGCAATTCGGCGAGTTCCAGCATTTTGTCATGACGGTCAGCTTCGGCTTTATCCATGAACAAGCGCTCCAGATCTCGGCTGCTGCGGTATACCACTTCGACGGCCATTCACCACCTCACATGCCTTCACATTGGTTTGTCTTTGCGACTACTGTATTTATATACAGGCAAAAGAATAAGCGAATCCTCTTGCTTTGGATAGTGGCTTTTTAATGTAGACCTAATTCAGCATGTGAGCGCAAAGCTGATGTGGACAAAGCTTGAGTGGGAGCAAGCCTTGTGGGCGCAAAGCTTGCTCGCGATCAGGTCGCATGAAGCTTCCAAAGTGCCCCGTGCCAGCCTATCGCCATCTCACCCTCACTCGCTGGCCTTTTTTCTGCATGCAGAACAACCGTCACGTCCAACCCGCATCATCCGGTCGAACCGACCTAAGGAAACTACATCGTGAAAATCAACTGGGCCGAGAACCTGCGCCAGAACGTCCATCAACTGGCCGAGTCCCTGGGAAACCTCTTCGTCGAGACCTTCCACTACCTGGCGCTATTCGCCATCGGTGCGGTGACCGCGTGGGCGGCGGTGATGGAGTTCTTGCAGATGCTCGAGGCGGGGCACATCAAGATCGATGACATCCTGCTGCTGTTCATCTACCTGGAATTGGGGGCGATGGTCGGGATCTACTTCAAGACCAACCACATGCCGGTGCGATTCCTGATCTACGTGGCGATCACCGCGCTGACGCGGTTGCTGATTTCCAACGTTTCCCACCACAGCCCGCCCGACCTGGGAATCATCTACTTGTGCGGTGGCATCTTGCTGCTGGCGTTTTCGATCCTGGTGGTGCGCTACGCTTCGTCGCAGTTCCCCTCGGTGAAGATCGAGCACCCGCACCGCAAGGTTGGCGCGGGTTCCAGCGAGCATGCCGAAGTGGAGAAAGGCGAAATCTAGATCCCGGCGGCCGAGGGCGCCGGCCCCTGTGCATGCGGCGGTGGCAGCTTGATGTGGTCACCGCCGGTCATGGCTTCGAGGATGGCCACGGCGCTGTGGCCCTGCTCGATGGCGATGCCGAACTGAATGCTTTGCACCAGGCGTTTGAGCCGCTCCGGGTCGTTGCGCTGCTGGGCGCTGATCATGCGTTTGGCGACGATGCGCCCGCTCTTGGACAGGGTCAGCATGATGCTGCCATCCAGTCCCTGGATACTCAGGTTGATTTGATAATGCGGCGCAAAAGCGTCGGTAATGATTTGAAAAGGGTTGTCCATGATGCGTCACCGCCTGATTGAACGTGCAGTTGTTGACCGGCCGTGATCGGGATTAGTTCGCAACACCGGACCATCGGCCATTCCATGATCGTGTTCATCTGAAGGTTCCTGGGCCAGGCAGGCTTCAACATCAAGGATCGCAGCCTGCGGCAGCTCCTACAGGGCGTTAGCAAGGGGCATGCCGGAAAAAACGTCGGACAATGATCCCGGTGCCCAAACGCCAAACGCTCTGGAATGCGGCTGCCCGTTTCGGGGCAATAACGTGCGGATGTTCGTTGACGGTGCAGGCGCGGAGGTGAATTGCAGCGGGTAGGCAGGGCGGGGCAACTCCCGACATTAACAGCGCTTTTGCCCGTTGTCCGGCTTTATTTGCATATGAATATTTATCTTTTTTTAGGGCTTGAATTGTTCTTCCGCCAGCCCGACTCTGTATTCAAGGGGCCGTTGCGCTAATGTCGACGGCCCCCGGCGAGCTAGCTGAAATAAGGGATGAACTATGCAAATCCAAGTCAACAGCGATAACCATATTCAAAGCAGCATCCGACTGGAGGAGTGGGTACGTACTACCATCGAAAGCACGCTCGAACGTTACGAAGAAGACCTGACACGGGTCGAGGTCCATTTGCGCGATGAGAACGGCGACAAGCCCGGCCCTCATGACCTGCGTTGCCAGCTTGAAGCACGGCCAAAGGGCCATCAGCCGATTTCCGTGACCCATAAGGCCGATTCGCTGGAACTGGCGATTGAAGGTGCAGCCACCAAACTTGAAAGTGCACTGGAGCAGTTGTTCGGCAAACTGCGCGGCAAGCGCGCCGCCACCAAAGGCCCGGCCGACTCGATTGCCCTGGCTGATGCCATGCTGGAAGAAGAATTCCTGGAGAACGAGCGGGCCGCACTCAACGGCTAAGCACGATCACTTAAAAATACTCACCGAACAAACGGGCCTGCAATCGCAGGCCCGTTTCGTTTTCAGCGATCCGATGGGGTTGGCAAGCTTGCTCCACAAAAGGGGGGGCACGGTGAATGAGTATTTGTGAGCGCCCTGAAATCCCTGTGGGAGCGGGCTTGCTCGCGAAAGCGGTGGGTCAGCTTACAGGGTTATCGAATGTCCTTACGCCATCGCGAGCAAGCTCGCTCCCACAAAGGGATTTGCGGTGAATGAAGATTTTGTGAGCGCCCTGGATCCCCTGTGGGAGCGAGCTTGCTCGCGATGACGACAGTCGGGGCTAGCGCAAAAACGCCAGCCGATACTCTCCGGGCGTCGCGCCCAAGGCCTGGCGAAAGCGGTGGGTGAAATGACTGGCGCTGGCAAACCCGCAGGCCAGCGCCACGTCGCCCAGCGGTTGGGAAGTGTTGCGCAACAAATGCCGCGCGCGGGCCAGGCGCCGGGCCAGTACATATTGATGGGGTGGCAGCCCGAAACTTTCGCGGAACATCCGCGCAAAGTGATATTCGGACAACGCACACAGCGCCGCCAATTGCCCGAGGCTGATGGCCTCGGCCAGATGGCTGTCGACGTAATCCACCAGCAACCGTCGCTGGTGAGCAGCCAAGCCGCCCTTGAGGCGAAGCCCCTGGCGCTGGCCGACCTGGCTGAGCAGCAAGTGGTTGAGCAGGTCATGGGCCAGGCTGGTGGTCAGCAGGCGTTCGCCGGGTTCGTCCCAGTTCAGTGCGATCAACTGGCGAAAGCGCTGGGCCTGTTGCGGGTCGTCGAGGAACGTTTCCTCGTGCAGTTGCACTTGCCGGGGCTCGCGGTCCAACAGGGTGATGCAGCCAAGGGCAAATTGTTCCGCGCTGAAGTACAGGTGGGCGAGGCGGATGTCGCCATTGATGACCCAGGCGGACTCATGCCCGGCCGGCAAGATGCAAAGTTTGTCCGGTGCGCCTGTGGTATCGGGCCGTTCACGACGGAACGTGCCGGTGCCCCCCGCGATGTAGCACGACAGCGTATGGTGCGTCGGCGCCTCGTAGTCCCGGGCGTCGTGGTGATTGGTCCACAAAGCGGCCGCCATGCCGTCTCCGAGCTCGGCACTGTGCTCCAGGCGAGCGTTGGGCGAGCTGTTGAGGGCTTGGAAGACTTGTAGGGTCTGCAGTGTGGACATGATCGGTTCTCCAACGTTTGCATCCTACTCCGTAGACCGTTCCCTGCCAGCCCATCGCTCATAAAAACCGCAAGTTTACGCAAGCGACGGCCAAGCATCGGCGTGACACTGGGGGCCATTGCCAGGAGTCACCGTCATGAACCTCTCGTTGTACCTGCTCACCGTGCTCATTTGGGGCACCACCTGGATCGCCCTGAAACTGCAGTTGGGTGTCGTCGCCATCCCGGTGTCGATCGTTTATCGCTTTGGCCTCGCGGCATTGATCCTGTTTGCCATGCTCTTGCTCAGCCGGCGCTTGCAGGTGATGAACCGGCGGGGCCACTTGATTTGCGTTGCCCAGGGCCTGTGCCTGTTCTGCATCAATTTCATGTGCTTCCTGACCGCCAGCCAATGGATCCCCAGTGGTTTGGTCGCCGTGGTGTTTTCCACCGCCACGCTCTGGAACGCCCTCAATGCCCGGGTTTTCTTCGGTCAACGGAGTGCCCGTAACGTATTGCTGGGCGGCGCCTTGGGGCTGTTCGGGCTGGCGTTGTTGTTCTGGCCGGAGCTGGCCGGTCACAGCGCGAGCCCGCAAACGGTGCTCGGCTTGGCGTTGGCGCTGCTGGGGACGTTGTGTTTTTCAGCGGGCAACATGCTCTCGAGCCTGCAACAGAAGGCCGGCCTCAAGCCGTTGACGACCAACGCCTGGGGCATGGCTTACGGGGCGGCGATGTTGTCGGTGTGGTGTCTGTTCCAAGGCATCCCGTTCGATATGGAATGGAATGCACGTTATGTCGGCTCGCTGCTGTATCTGGTGATCCCGGGTTCGGTCATCGGCTTTACCGCCTACTTGACGCTAGTGGGGCGCATGGGGCCGGAGCGGGCGGCGTATTGCACCGTGCTGTTCCCGGTGGTGGCGTTGAACGTCTCGGCGTTTGTCGAGGGCTACCAGTGGACGGCGCCGGCATTGGTGGGGTTGGTGCTGGTGATGCTGGGGAACGTGTTGGTGTTTCGCAAGCCCCGGCCAGTAGCCGTGAAAGTCGCGCTGGGTGCCCGATGAGAGCCGTCTGGCGATAGCTCCTGTCGCGAGGGAGCTTGCTCCCGCTGGGTTGCGAAGCGACCCCAAGGTGTATCTGCCACCACGGTGCATCAGATAAACCGCAAGGGGCTGCTGCGCAGCCCAGCGGGAGCAAGCTCCCTCGCCACAGTGTGTTTTATTTCCAGACTTGTGGGTTGACCAGGTTCTTCGGTCGCTCGCCCAGCAAGGCACTGCGCAAGTTATCCACAGCAAGGTTGGCCATGGCCTCACGGGTCTCGTGGGTGGCGGAGCCGATATGGGGCAGGGTCACGGCGTTTTTCAGCTGGAACAGCGGCGATTCGGCCAGAGGTTCTTTCTCGTAGACATCCAGCCCGGCACCGCGGATGCGACCGTTCTGCAAGGCTTCGACCAGCGCTGGCTCATCCACCACCGGGCCACGGGAAATGTTGACCAGGATGGCGCTTGGCTTCATCAGCCCCAGTTCACGCTGGCCGATCAAATGGCGGGTCTTCTCGCTCAATGGCACCACGAGGCAGACGAAATCGGCTTCGGCCAGCAACTGGTCCAGTTCGCGAAATTGTGCGCCCAATTGGTTTTCCAGCTCGGTCTTGCGGCTGTTGCCGCTGTACAGGATCGGCATGTTGAACCCCAACCGGCCACGCCGGGCAATAGCCGCGCCGATGTTGCCCATGCCGACGATGCCCAAGGTCTTGCCATGTACGTCGCTGCCGAACAGTTGCGGCCCGACGGTCGCTGGCCATTGCCCGGCCTTGGTCCAGGCGTCCAGTTCGGCCACGCGCCGGGCGCTGCTCATCAGCAGGGCGAAGGCCAGGTCGGCGGTGCTTTAGGTGAGCACGTCGGGGGTATTGGTGAGCATGATCCCGCGCTCGTTGAAGTAGGCCAGGTCGTAGGTGTCGTAGCCCACCGACACGCTGGAGACCACCTGCAGGTTCGTGGCGCTCTGCAGTTGCTCGCGGCCGAGCTTGCGACCGACACCAATCAGCCCATGGACGTGGGGCAAGGCTTCGTTGAACTGCGCGTTGATGTCGCCGTTCGACGGGTTGGGGACGATCACCTCGAAGTCCTGGCGCAGGCGCTCGATCATGGGAGGTGTGATACGGCTGAAGGCAAGTACGGTTTTTTTCATCGTGCAAGGCTCATCTGCAGGGAATACCAAGCACGCTAACATTCCTGGCGCGGGTTAGGCGAGAGGGGGTGGTGTAATCGCAGCACCACAAGTCCCCTTGTGGGAGCGAGCTTGCTCGCGATAGCGGTGTATCAGGCGCCGATAGGCTGGCAGATAAATCGCTATCGCGAGCAAGCTCGCTTGTATGGTAGGACTTGAAGGGAGGAGGAGGGACAAGGCTCGATTCTGACTGTTCGCGCAGTACAGACCGT
>NZ_JABAEE010000101.1:0-18621 GCF_023701885.1 Pseudomonas sp. CG7
GCCCCACCCCTTCGCCCCTTGCATCGCTGAAGCAGCCAACAGCTTTGACGGCGTCGATCGCCTGCCAATTTCGTTGATTCAACCGCGTTACCGGGTGGTCTTGGCCGGCAAGTGGTTTTTTCATATAGAAGAAATATCGACTGGACGTGTAAGAGGATTCCGAACCGATCATAACGAGGCCTGTCACCTGGCCAGGCGTCTCGAACAGAGCGCCTGAATGCCTGTGTCAATGACTTAACTCAGCCGCCGACGGGCAACTGCTGCCATACTGCCCGTCCAGCGAAGATCGTCGTCCAATGGCGGATCGCGCACCCATAATGATTTTGAGGAGCAGGCGCGACGTGACGGAATTTGATATTGGCGAATTTTTTATCCGGGGCGAGGCCAGGGAAGTCGAAGGCGAGTTCCAAGCGGTCATCGTAATGCGTGCCAAGCCGCCGTTGACCACCGTCACTTGCCACCAGGTGGAAAAGGATCGCTGGTTCAAGACTTCGCAAATCGCTGCCGAGGCTGCCAGGGAAGCGGCCAGGGCGCTGAAGGCCGCCGTGGACGAAGGCGCCTTGAAAGCCTGATTCCAATCGAACTCCTGATAAGCGCTTGCCTCAGATAAAGGAAGCACAGACGCGCCATGACGGCGCCGACCAGAGGAGACTTCCATGGAACAGCCTTCCCACGACCTCAAGACCCTGTTCGACCAACTCGGCCTGCCCTCCGATGGCAAGGCCATTGACGATTTTATCGTGGCCCACCCACTGCCCCCGGAAATCAAGCTGGTGGAGGCTGATTTCTGGTCGGACCAGCAGAAAGAGCTACTCAAGGAATGGCTGCTCGCCGACGGCGAAGAAGCCGTGCTGGTGGACCAACTGAACGTGCGCCTGCACGACGGCAAGTAGCGGCAAAGCCCATTAATAGCATTCACCACCGCTCTTGTGGCGAGGGCGCTTGCTCCCGCTGGGGTGCGCAGCAGCCCTTGGACCTGCCGCCTCGGTGGGTCAGGTTGAGGGGGGGCAGCCTTTGGGGCGGCTGCGCAGCCCAGCGGGAGCAAGCGCCCTCGCCACAAAAGCTTCCTTGTCACATCCGTGGTGCTGAGGTCTAGCGCGGCTTCTCGGGTTTGTAGCCCAAGCGCAAGCCGCCCCCATGACGCCCCTTGAGCATGATCGGTACGGACAGGTCATGCATCAACTCCCCCGTGTCCCGGGTGTAGGTCTGCAACAGCACCGGATGCTGGTGGCTGCCGCAGCGGATCCCGGTGCGATCGGAGAACTTGCGCTTGGTGCGGTTATTCAGCGTGTCCACCTGGGGATCGCCGGTCAGCGGTTGGCTGAAGACCTTGTTGTGGGTCGGCACATAACCCTGCTGAGTGCAGGCAATCGCAAACACCAGGCCCTCGTGACGGGCCAGCAGCGGTTCCTGGATGGCGGGCAGGACCTGGTCGGTGTAGCGGTCGAAGCGGGTCTGGTATTTGGCCGGCTGGGTATTGGGGATCGGTTGATAGTTACGGTCGAACAAGTCCTCGAGGCTGACACGGCCCTGGTCGATGTCGGCCTCGAACTGCGCGGCGATCTGGCTCGCCCCTTCCCGCGCGAGGTCGTAGACCCGTTGGTGATAGTCGTCGAGGCCCACCTCGGCCAGGCGTTCGCTGATGGTTTCGGCCTGACCTTCCCTCTGCACCGCCGCCTCGGCCAGGCGCTGGGTCTGCTGGTCGCTGATGGACAGGTCGCTGCGCATCTGCTCGATGGCGTGGAACAGGCTGTCGAGTTGTTCGCGATTGGTGTCAGTGCCCTGGGCAATGGCACCGACCTGGGTTTCAACGCCTTCTGCAAGCCGGGCGATATTCTCCAGGTGCTGGCCGGTGTGCTCGACCTGCTGCACGCCACTGTCCAGGTCGGCGGCCAGTTGGCGGATCTGCTCCACCACCTGGGCGGTGCGCTGCTGGATGTCGGCCACCATCACCCCGACTTCGCCGGTTGCCGCGGCGGTACGCCCGGCCAGGCCGCGAACTTCATCGGCCACCACCGCGAACCCACGGCCATGCTCACCGGCCCGGGCCGCCTCGATGGCCGCGTTCAGCGCCAGCAGGTTGGTCTGGCTGGCGATCGATTGGATCACCAGGCTGACCCGCTGGATTTCATCGCTGCGTACGCTCAGGGCTTCGATCAATTCACGGCTGTCATTCGCCCGCTGGCTGAGCTGGTGCATGCGGCTGATGGACTCCACCAGTTCGCTGCGCCCGGCCACGCTGCTGCGATGGGCCTCGCTGGCGGCGCCCAAGGCTTGCTGGCTGAGTTGTGAAGTGGCCTGTTCCGTGGCGATCATCGATTCGGCATTGCTGACACTCTGCGCCGCCGCATCGAGTTGGGACTGGACCTTGCCGGCCAGTTGCTTGACCGAATAAGCAACACCGGCGGCCGACAGGGCGTTATGGCTGGTGGTGTAGGACAAATCGCGGGTCAACTCGGCCAGGGTGTCGGTGCTGGGTGCGGCTGCCGCGGCCACGCGTGAACGCAGGCGCGGCAACCAGACGATCAGCATCACCAGCGGCAGGCCCAGGTAAAGCGACCAGCCGCCCAAGGCCATGCCGCACAGCAGCAAGGCCAGGGCCAGACTCTGCAAGGTCGGCGTCAGCCAGCGCGCCGCGCCGTTTGTTTCGGCTACCGAGGCCGGCACCGCACCCGCCAGCGTTCCGTCTGTCGCCATGTTCGTCACCCACATTCTCGTTGTTATGACCGCATTAAACGCCACTACCGAGCCATTATCCATGGTCCATTAGTCGTGTTCTTGCAGCAGGTCAACGGGGAGTAGACGAACAGGTACAGGCGAAAGCAAAAGATCGCGGCCTTCGTCAAAAGGTCGCGATCTTTTTGAACAACGCGAATCAGGCCTGACGCTGGTGCTTGTCGATCTGTTCGTGACGTTCCTGGGCTTCGATGCAGTACTTGGTGGTCGGGCTGATCAGCAGGCGCTTGAGGCCGATCGGCTCGCCGCTGTCGTCGCACCAGCCGAAGCTGTCGTCGTTGATGCGGTCCAGGGCCTGCTCCAGTTGAGGCAGCATGCGCTGGTCGCGATCGATGGCGTTGACCAGCCAGGTACGCTCTTCTTCTACGGAAGCAGCGTCCGCCGGGTCGGCCGGGGTGTCCAGGCTCTCAATGGCGATTCGGTTCTGTTCGATGCGCTCGTGGGTTTCGACTTTCATGTTCTGCAACAGCTTGGTGAAGAAAGCCAGCTGCTCGGCATTCATGTAGTCATCCGCCGGCATGGCCAGCAACTTTTCCTTTGTCATTGATTTCTCTATAAAAAAACGTGCATTAAGGCGAATTATGGAGCGTCCCGCAGCGCAGCTGCCACGCTCATCGGGAAAGGCGCCGTCTATTCCAAGCGCCACCCGGCACTCAATTTACGAGGGGCGGCAGTCTAAGGCCGAGTCGAGGCCTCAGCAACTGAAAACATAGGGAAAATGTCCGACAACCCCCTCAAATGTTCTCTGACAGGCTTTTGGCAGTCATCGGAGTGCGTTTATAACAAGAAATTCGGTGCAATTGCTGTATTAAGAAGACAAATGGCTACGCCACGCGGGTCAGGCGTGGCGCTTTGTCGCAACTTTCGGCTATCAGCGCTTGAGTTTGCGCTTGTTGCGGTACTGGTCGATGACCACCGCCACCACGATGATCAAGCCCTTGATGATGTCCTGAATGTAGGCATCGACCCCGACGAAGGTAAAGCCGCTGGCCATCACCCCGAGGATCAGCGCCCCGATCACCGTCCCGGTGATGCGCCCCACCCCACCCGCCAGGCTGGTGCCGCCGATCACCGCCGCCGCAATCGCGTCCAGCTCATAGGACATGCCCATGCCCGCCTGCCCGGTCGCTGCCCGCGCCGAGGCCACCACGCCGGCCAACCCCGCCAGCAACCCGGCAATGCTGTAGACGATCACCAAGTGGCGCTTGACGTTGATGCCCGATGTGCGCGCCGCCTGCATGTTGCCGCCAATGGCGTAGGTGTACTTGCCGTACTTGGTGTAGCGCAGGGCAATGTGGAAGATCACCGCCACCACCAGGAAGATGATCACCGGCATCGCGCCATGGCCAATGGCGGTATAGGAATCGGACAACATGCTCACCGGCTGGCCTTCGGTGTAGTAGCGTGCCAGGCCACGGGCCGAGACCATCATGCCGAGGGTGGCGATGAACGGCGGGATGCCGGTAATGGCGATGATGCTGCCATTGATCGCCCCGGCCAGCAGCCCGACCCCAAGCCCTGCCACCACGGGTATCCACACCGGCAAGTCCGTCAGCGAGGGAAACACCGCCCGGGCGAAGTCCGAGGTCTGGGCCAGGCTGGCGGCGATCATCGCCGACAGCGCCAGCACCGAGCCGGACGACAGGTCGATGCCGGTGGTGATGATCACCTGGGTCACGCCGATGGCCAGCAGGCCGATGATCGACACTTGCAGGATCATCAGCACCAGGCGCTGGGAGTTCATCAGGAAACTCTGGTCACGCATGATCCAGCCGAACATTTCGAACACCAGGCCGATGCCGATCAGCACCAGGAAGATGCTCAGTTCCGTCGGCAACCGCCGCCGGGTCCTGTTCGGTGCTGCCGCGGGTTTGTTTTCCAGTATCGCGTTCATAGCCAATCACCTTTTTTGATCCGTGGCCAGGGAGCGTGCTCCGCTGGGCCGCATAGCGAGCCGACACAGGGCCGCTTCGCGCCCCAGCGGGAGCAAGCTCCCTCGCCACATTCGCTCGACTTTATTTACCTGAGCCGAAAGGCATCAGGACAGGCCCGAGGCCAGTTGCATCACGCGTTCCTGGGTCGCTTCGCTGCGGTCGAGGGTGCCCATCAGGTCGCCTTCGTGCATCACCATGACCCGGTCGCTCATGCCCAATACTTCCGGCAGTTCCGAGGAAATCATGATCACCGCCATGCCTTCGCTGGCGAGATAGGCGATGAGCCGGTAGATCTCGGCCTTGGCGCCGACATCGATGCCGCGGGTCGGCTCGTCGAGGATCAGGATGCGTGGATTGGTCATCAACCAGCGCGCCAGCAAGGCTTTCTGCTGGTTGCCGCCGGACAAGGTGTCGATGCACTGTTCCAGCGACGGGGTCTTGACCCGCAGTTTCTTGCACATGTCCTCGCACAAGGCGCGCAGGGCTTTCTGTTGGATGAAGCCGTTGCCGACGTAATGGGGCAGCACGGCCATCTCCATGTTTTCCAGCACCGACAGGCACGGGAACAGGCCACTGAGCTTGCGGTCCTCGGTCAACAGCGCGAAGCCTTTTTCGATGGCCATGTGCGGGTCGGTGATGCGCACCGGTTGGCCGTCCAGGAGGATTTCGCCGCCGGTGCTCGGGGTCACGCCGAAAATCGCTTCGGCCACGTTGGTCCGGCCCGAGCCCATCAATCCGGCGATCCCCAGGATCTCCCCGGCATGCAGGTCGAAGGACACGCCTTTGAAGATGCCGTCCAGGCTCAGGTCGCGCACCGACAGCACCAACTCACCGATGGGTTGCTCGCGCACTGGGAACAACTGGCTCAGCTCGCGCCCGACCATCATCGAGATCAGGCTGTCGCCGTCCATGCTGTCGGCCCGTTGCAGACCGATATAGGCGCCGTCGCGAAACACCGCCACTTCATCGGCGATGGCAAACACTTCGTTCATCTTATGGGTGATGTAGATGATGCCTTTCCCCTGGGACTTGAGGTCGGCAATGATCGAGAACAGGTGGGCGACTTCGGTCTCGGTAATGGCCGAAGTCGGCTCGTCCATGATCAGGATGTCGGAGTCATACGAGACGGCCTTGGCAATCTCGACCATCTGCCGCTCGGCAATGCTCAGGTTGCCAACCTGCTCCTCGGGGTCGAGCTTGATGCGCAGGCGCTCCAGCAGCCGGGCGGTGCAGCGGTGCATTTCGCCATGGTCGACCATGTGCAGGCCGTTGAGCTGCTCGCGGCCGATCCAGATGTTTTCGGCGATGCTCATGTGGGGCATCAGGTTCAGTTCCTGATGGATCATCGCGATGCCGGCCTGCAACGCCGCCAGCGGCGTGTCGAACGTCACCGGTTTGCCGCGCAGGCGCAGTTCGCCGGCGTCCGGCTGGTAGATGCCGGCGATAATTTTCATCAAGGTGGATTTGCCCGCACCGTTTTCACCCATCAAGGCCAGCACGGAGCCGGGGCGCACCCGCAGTTGAACATCGGACAAGGCCACCACACCGGGAAAGCCCTTGCTGACATTGACGACTTCCAGCAGGTACGGCTCATCAAGTAATACGTCCGGCTGGAAAGTCATGGCCGGGGCGCTCGAAGCAGTCGCTGAAGCGAACATGATCAGGTACTCCCTCGGCAAGGTGGCGTTGCAACCTTGCCTGCTTATTGTTGTGGTGGGACCGGGTTGAACGTCACTTGAACTGATCGACGTTTTCCGGCGTGATCAGGCGGTACGGCACCACGACGGACGCCATTTTCTCGCCCTTGGCCATTTTGACCGCCGTGTCGATGGAGCCATCGGCCTGGCCCTTGGCGTCCTGGAACACCGAGACCGCCATGTCGCCTTTCTTGATGGCGTTCAAACCGTCCGGCGTGCCATCGACCCCGGCTATCAATACGCTGCCTTTCTGGGTGCCCGCTTGCTTGAGGGCCATGGCCGCGCCGATGGCCATTTCGTCGTTGTTGGACACCACCGCATTGAATTCACGGCCTTGGGTCAGCCAGTCGTTGACCAGGGTCATGCCCTTGTCCCGCGACCAAGTGCCGGTCTGCTCCTGCTCGATCTTGATGTCCGGGTACTTCTTGAGGACTTCCTTGACGCCCTTGGTGCGGTTGGTGGTGGAGTTGTTGGCCAGGTCACCCAGCAGGATCACGATGTCGCCCTTGCCGCCCATCTTGTCGGCCAGGTATTGCATCTGCATGCGCCCGGCCTCGAGGTCATCGGAGGTCACGGTGACCACCCCTTCCGGCAGTTTCGGATCGTCCGGGCGACGGTTGACGTACACCAGTGGGATACCGGCAGCCACCGCGGCCTTGGTGATGCGCTGGGTCGCGGCGGTGTCCACCGGGTTGACGATGAGCGCATCGACCTTCTGGCTGATGAAGCTTTCCACCTGGCTCAGTTGCTTGACCACGTCACTGCGCGCATCTTCGAACTGCAGGGTGACGCCGTCGGGCAAGGACTTGGCTTTCTTGTCCATGGATTCGCGCAGGTAGGGCAACCAGGTGTCATCGAACTGGGACATGCTGACGCCGATCTTCAGGTCCGCCAGGGCAGCGCCGCTGGTGAGCATCAACGACAGGGCCAGCGAGGCGATACGGGTCTTGGTCTTCATGAACGGTCTGTCTCCACTTTTTTGTTGGTTTTATGGATAAGGCGTGACGGATCAGGAACGGGGCAAGCGCACGATAGGCGCACCGGGCATGCAACAGACCATGGCGCCCTTGCGCTGGATACACAGGGATTCGAACAGGGGAAGGACTGCAGACAGGCGCAGCAGATATGGCAGGTGAAACGCAGAGCGGCTGAAGGTTTTCATCGACGGTACCTAGCTGTGTTTCTTGTTTTTGTTTCGTCTGTCGTCCATTCAAGGCTGGCTTGGCAGGAGGCAGACAGGGTTGTCGGTAACCTGGAATCGACTTTATTGGAAAATATTTTCCATATCAACTGATTTTAGAATTTTATTCGTTTTTTATTCCATGTCCCACAGGCGCGGATAAACCCACCACTTCGCCCTGCTCGGCACTCCGCCTGGCCGCGTCGAGGATACGCGTGGTGGCCAAGGCATCACGGGCCTCTACCGGCAGCGGGCCAGCGTCCTGCAACGCGCTTTGCAGTTGTTGCTAGAACGCCAGCCAGCAGCCACGTTCGGAGGTCACCCGCTCGCGCTCGGTGCCATGTTCGAACCAACCCCAGCGTCGATGTTCTTCCGCCCCCCAGCGCTCGCCCTCGGTCGCCGGACTCAAGCCGGCCAGCGCCTGGGCCTCCTGCCCGTCCAGGCCTTCGACGGTGTAGCAGCCCTGGGTGCCGTTGACCCGAAAACGCGGGCGCGCTGCGTTTTGCACGCAATTGCCGCTCAAGTGGGAAATCACGCCGCTGGTATGGGTCAGGGACATGAAGAAGCCGTTGTCGAACACCTGGTCCGGCTGCCGATAATCCAGCTCGGCGTAGACCCGCACCACCGGGCCGAACAATTGCAGCGCCTGGTCCACCAGATGGCTGCCGAGGTCGCGCAGAAACCCGCCGCCGCTGCCTTTGCCCACCGAAGTTGGCGAATAACGCTCGACGCTGGATTCAAAACGGATGATTTGCCCGAGGGCACCAGAGGCCAGCAGTTTGCGCAGGGGCAGGAAATCCGAATCCCAGCGACGGTTCTGGTACACGCTCAGCGGCACGCCGCGTTGTTCGGCGGCCAACACCATGGCCTCGGCCTGGGCGGAGTCAGGGGCGATTGGTTTGTCGCTGACCACCGCCACGCCGAGTTCGATGGCTTGCATCACAATGGCTGGGCGACCGTCCAAAGGGGTGGAGACCACCACCGCGTCGACGCCGGCCGCCACCAATTGTTCGAGGGTGTCGAAGGCCTGGGCATCCGGGTGATCGCTGGCCAATTGTTGACGGCGCTCGGCGGACCGCGTCACCACGCCGACAAACGTAGCCCCTGGCAGGCTGCTGATCAGCGGCGCATGAAAGAACCGCCCACCCTTGCCGTAGCCGACTAGTCCGATTCGCATGAAAGCTCCTTGAAAATCATTGAATACACACCATCCCCCTGTGGGAGCGAGCCTGCTCGCGAAGGCTTGGTGTCAGTCGACATCAATGTTGAATGTACCGCCGTCTTCGCGAGCAAGCCCGCTCCCACAGGGGGTATGCATTTAGCCGTAGAAACGCGGGCGCTCGGGCAAGTCGACCTTGACGATCTGCCCGCTCTGTTGCGCCTCGACACAAGCATCCGCCGCCACCGCCGCGGCAAACCCATCCCAGGCCGATGGTCCGCCCACTTGCCCGGCGCGCACGCCATCGATGAAGGCCTGCAACTCGATGTCGTAGGCAGCGATGAAGCGGTCCTTCCAATCCATCAGGATCGCATTGGACAGCTTGGCGCCGCTGCGCAGTTGCACCTGGGACGGTTCCGGCAGCTTGGCGATGCCGGTCTCCCCCACCACTTCGCACTGGATGTCGTAGCCGTACTGGCAGTTGACGAACACTTCGACGTCGATGCGCGTGCCCCGGGCGGTTTCCAGCAGGACAATCTGCGGGTCCCGCAGGTGGGCCAGGGCCTTGCTGGTCTTGCGGGGGAACACCACTTGCACCGAGACGTAGTCATCGGCCAACAGCCAGCGCAACACGTCCAGTTCATGAATCAAGGTGTCGGTGATCGCCATGTCGGTCTTATAGTTCTCGCCCACGCTCGGGTTGCGGTGGGCGCAGTGCAGCATCAGCGGTTCACCGATCTGGCCACTGTCGATCACCGCCTTGAGCGCGCGATAGCCTGCATCGTACGGACGCAAGAAACCGACCTGCACCAGGCGCTTGCCATGGGCCACTTCGGCGTCGACGATCTTGCGGCAGCCTTCGGCCGTGACCGCCAGGGGCTTTTCACAGAACACCGGCTTGCCCGCCGCAATGGCCGCCAGCACGAACTCTTCATGGCTCGGGCCCCAGGAGGTGACGAGAATCGCCTCCACGTCCGGCGCCTTGATCAATGCATGACCGTCGGGGTAGACCTCGGCAGTCAATTTCAAGTCGGCCACCACCTTCGCCGCCTGGGCGAGGTTGATGTCGGTCACCGCCACCACCTGGCTGTTGAGCAAGGTCTGGCTGCAACGACGGATATGGTCCTGGCCGATGGCCCCGGTGCCGATGACGCCCAGCTTCAAAGACATTTGGAACTCCTTTCGTAGGGTTGGGGCAATCAGTATTGACGGGCCTTGGCCAGTCGTTCGTTGAGGGTCTTGGCGACGGCATCGGTGCGGGCGCTGGTGGACACTTGCGCCACGCCAACCCGCCACCACGACAGGTATTTGTGGATCATGGTCTTGGGCAGAACCTTGATGTCGATCAGCGTCGAGACCGTCTGGCGCCGGGCATCGGCCAGGGCCGCGTGCAACTCATCAAGGGTCTTGACCTTGTAGGTCTTGCAACCGTAGGCCGCCGCGCTCATGGCGAAGTCCACTGGCACGAAGGCGCCGTTGAGCCTACCGGTCTCGGGGTTGCGGAAGCGGAACTCGGTGCCGAAGCTGTCCATGCCGTGTTCCATTTGCAGGTTGTTGATGCAACCGAACGTCATGTTGTCCAACAGCACCACGTTGATCTTGCGGCGCTCCTGGATCGAGGTCGCCAGTTCCGAATGCAGCATCATGTAGGAGCCATCGCCCACCAACGCATAGACCTCTTTGTCCGGCTCGGCGAGCTTCACGCCCAGGGCGGCATTGACCTCGTATCCCATGCACGAATAACCGTACTCGACGTGATAAGTGTCGACGCCCTTGCTGCGCCAGCTGCGCTGCAAATCGCCGGGCAGGCTGCCGGCGGCGGCGACGATGATGGCGTCATCCGCCAAGGCTTGGTTGAGCGTACCGAGCACGCGGCTCTGGGTCAGGCAGGAACCGGTGAGCTCGATGAATTCGCGAAACACCGCCGGGTCCATGTGGTCGTTGATTTCCGGGACGAAATCCTCGGCCTGGTAATCCGCCTGGTAGATACGGTCCACTTCGGCGTCGAGCTGGGCCTTCGCATCGGCAACCTGCCCGCCCCATTCGGCACGATAATCCCCCATCGCGGCCGACAAGGCCTCCAGGCCCGATCGGGCGTCGGCCCACAGTTGCACGCCGTCGAGTTTCAAGGCATCGCACGGGCTGATGTTGAGGTTGAGAAATTGCACCTCGGGGTGCTGGAACAGCCATTTCGACGCGGTGGTGAAATCGCTGTAGCGGGTGCCGATGCCGATGATCAGGTCGGCTTCCTTGGCCAGCAGGTTCGCCGCCAGGCAACCGGTGTCGCCGACACCGCCGACGTGCAGCGGATGGCTCGACACAACCGCGCTCTTGCCGGCCTGGGTCTCGGCAAAGGGAATCTCGAAGCGCTCGGCAAACGCCTGTAGCGCGGCGTTGGCGCCGGAGTAGCGTACGCCGCCACCGCAGATGATCAACGGCTTGCGCTTGCCCTTGAGCAACGCCAGGGCATCGCCGAGCATCGCTTCGGTGGCCGGCCGGCGGTCGATGCGGTGCACGCGTTTTTGCAGGAAGTAATCCGGGTAGTCGTAGGCTTCGGCTTGCACGTCCTGGGGCAGCGCCAGGGTCACCGCGCCGGTTTCGGCCGGGTCGGTCAGTACCCGCATCGCGTGAATCGCGGCGGTCATCAATTGCTCGGGGCGGTTGATGCGGTCCCAGTATTTGCTCACGGCCTTGAAGGCATCGTTGGTGCTGATGCTCAGGTCGTGGAACTGCTCGATCTGTTGCAGCACCGGGTCCGGCTGGCGACTGGCGTAGACATCGCCGGGCAACAGCAGCAGCGGAATGCGGTTGGCCGTGGCGGTGGCCGCGGCGGTCAGCATGTTCGCCGCACCGGGGCCGACCGACGAACTGCAGGCGTAGATCTTGCGCCGCAAATGCTGCTTGGCAAACCCGATGGCGGCATGGGCCATGCCCTGCTCGTTGCGGCCCTGGTGGACCACCAGGTCGCCGCTGTCCTGCTCCAGCGCCTGGCCCAGGCCCAGCACGTTGCCGTGGCCGAAAATGGTAAAGACCCCGGCGACGAACTTGCTCTGGACGCCATCGACTTCGATGTACTGGTTATCGAGGAATTTCACCAGGGCCTGGGCCATGGTCAGTCGTGTTGTGGTCATGCTTGCACCTTTTCAAACGCAACTCGGTCAAGTGTGGGAGCGAGCTTGCTCGCGATGGCGTCAGGGCAGCCAGCATCAATGTTGACTGACACACCGCTATCGCGAGCAAGCTCGCTCCCACAGGAGGGTTCTCCATCGTTCGGGGCGCCGGGTCATACCTGCGAGCTTTGCAGGTGGTTCATGCTCGCCCCCAACGCCTGGCGGATGTCGGCCAGCTCATGGACGCTCTCGGCAAATGGCTCGAAAGACAGGTAACCGTCATAACCGCCGCTGAGCAACGCCTCGATCTGCTTGGCATTGCCGAGGATGTCAGCCTCGCCCACCAGCACCCGGTGGCCGTCTCGAATCGTCGCCAATGGTGCCTGGGCATCCTCGACGCCGGAGATGTGCACCAGCCCGGTCAGTTCGGGGAAGAACTCCTGCTCGCCGGCCAGATGTTGGTGGAAAGTGTCGTGCACCAGGCGGAACACATCCAGCCCGCCAATGCTCTTGATCGCCTCCACCGCCGTGCGCTTGCGGCGCAACGAGCACTCTTCGAAACCCAGGGGTTCGACGAAACCGTAGATGCCGAAGGCGCGCAGGATCGGCGCCAGTTCACTGAGGGCGGTACGCAGCCCAGCCGCACGCTCGGCTTCGCTGCGCGGGTCGGCGCGGTCATTGAGTGGGCACATCACCAGCCCCTCGGCGCCGCACTCGCGGGCGTAGTCGGCCAGCCGCACGGCCTGGGCGCGGCGCTCTTCGTTCCACACATCGAAGGGGTACAGGGCGTTGATCGACAGCACCTTGATGCCGCGGGCCTCGCACAACTCACGGACGCGAGCCGGCGGCATGCCGTCTTCGATCTCGACACCCTTGAGGTCGTTGCGAATCTCGATGGCATCGGTTTTCAACGCCAGGGCCAAGTCGATGAACGCGGGCAGTGACAGGTGCGGGGCAACCATTCGGTTCAAGGCAAAACGCAGGGGCTTGTTCATTGTTGTTCTCCCTCCGGCAGTCATACGAAAAATGCGTTATTGGGCAGTCGGCATGCTGAATTCAGGGCCCTTGGCGATGCTGTCGGGCCAACGCTGCATCACACTCTTGTAGCGGCTATAGAAGCGCAGGCCTTCCTCGCCGTAGGCATGGTGGTCGCCGAACAACGAGCGCTTCCAGCCGCCAAAGGAATGCCAGGCCATGGGCACCGGAATCGGCACATTGATGCCCACCATGCCGACCTTGATGCTGCGGGCGAACGCCCGGGCGATGCCGCCGTCGCGGGTAAAGCACGACACGCCGTTGCCGAACTCATGGGCGTTGATCAACGCCACCGCCGTGGCGAAGTCCGGCACACGGACGATCCCCAGCACCGGGCCGAAAATTTCTTGCTGGTAGATGCTCATCTCGGCAGTGCCCTGATCGAACAGCGTCGCCCCGACAAAGACCCCCTGCTCCGCCCCCGGCACTTTGAAGCCTCGGCCGTCGACAATCAGCCGGGCACCCTCGGCCACGCCGGCATCGATGAAACCTTCGACCTTGGCCTTGTGCTCGGCAGTGACCAGGGGCCCCATGTCGGTGCCGGGTTGCTGGCCGTTGCCGACTTTCAACTGGTCGATACGCGGCAGCAGGCGAGCGATCAGTTCGTCGCCGACGTCGCCCACTGCCACGGCGATGGAAATGGCCATGCAGCGTTCACCGGCCGAGCCGTAGGCGGCACCGATCAAGGCGTCCGCCGCCTGGTCGAGGTCGGCATCGGGCATGACAATCATGTGGTTCTTGGCCCCGCCCAGGGCCTGGACGCGCTTGCCGTGGGCCGTGCCCTGCTGGTGGATGTACTCGGCGATGGGCGTGGAGCCGACAAAGGAAATCGCTTCGATGTCCGGGTGCTGCAACAGCGCATCCACCGCGACTTTGTCACCCTGGACCACATTGAACACGCCGTCCGGCAGTCCGGCTTCGGTCAGCAAGCGGGCCATCAGCAAACTGGCGGACGGATCGCGTTCCGAAGGCTGGAGGATGAAGCAGTTGCCGGCAACCAGCGCCAGGGGAATCATCCACAGCGGCACCATCACCGGGAAATTGAACGGTGTGACCCCGGCGCAAACGCCCAAGGGCTGGCGCAGGTTCCAGTTGTCGATGCCGCCACCGATGTTGTCGCTGAAATCGGTCTTGAGCAGGTTTGGCGCACCGCAGGCGTACTCGACGATCTCGATGCCGCGGGTGACTTCGCCGTGGGCGTCGGACAGCACCTTGCCGTGTTCACGGCTGATGATCCGGGCCAGTTCGTCGTGGTGACGATCGAGCAGCTCCTTGAACTTGAACATCACCCGCGAACGACGCAATGACGACTGCTCGGACCAGGCCGGGAACGCCGCCAGCGCCGAGGCCACCGCCGCGTCGACGGTACTCGGTTCGGCCAGGGCCACCCGCGCCTGCACCGCACCGGTGGCCGGATTGAAGACGTTGCTGGACCGCGGACTGTCGCTGTCCTGCACCTGACCGTTGATGTAATGGCCTACTACCGGGGCGTCGCTCATCGTGCTTGTTCTCCCTGCGTATGTGTGGGGTCAGAGATCCAGCAGCCAGCTGTGCTGCGGATCGTTGTGGAATTGCCAGACCCGCTTCGGGCCGGCCATGACGTTCAGGTAATACGACTCGTACCCGTAGGGCACGCTGACCGGGTGATAGCCCTTGGGGACAACCACCAGGTCGTTGTTCTCCACGGCCATGGCCTGGTCGATGCTGCGGTCGTCGGTGTAGACCCGCTGGAACACGAAGCCTTGGGACGGATTGACCTGGTGGTAATAGGTCTCTTCGAGGAAGCTCTGGTGCGGCAGGTCGTCGGTGTCGTGCTTGTGGGGCGGGTAGCTCGAGGAATGCCCCGACGGCGTGCGCACCTCCACCACCAGCAGCGAGTGGGCCGGTTCGCTGTCCGGCAGGATGTCGCAGACATAACGGGTATTGGCGCCTTTGCCGCGCACGCTGCGCTTCATGCTGTCCGGGCGGATCAGCCGTGGACCATGACTGTTTTGCACCGAACCCGGTGCGGCGCACACGGCAATCTGCACGTCGCTCAGGGCGGTGACCTGGGCCTGGCTGCCGGGCGGCAAGTAAGCGGCATAAGGTGATTTGTCCTCGAACACCGACTGGCGATCACCGAGGTTGTCCCAATCGAAGGCACCCTGCCCCGGCGCTTCGCCCTTGAGGCTGATGCGACCACTGAGCAGCACCAGGCACAACTCCTTGTCCCCGGCGGCCACTGGCAGGGTTTCACCGAGACGCAGGCGGTAGGCAGCGAAGCCGACGTATTCCAACTCGCCCGCCGGCAACTGGACCATGGTTCGGCCGCTGGATTGGCTCTTGATCAATAGGCTCATGACGGGATCCTTTCGTTCAGCAAGGCGCGCAGGGTGTCGTAGCCCTTCTTGGCGTAGGCATAACTCGGGGCTACGGCAGGGTCCTGCTCGGCTTCCACCACCAGCCAGCCTTGGTAGTCGGCGGCCAGCAGCACGTCGAGCAACGCGGCGAAGTCGATGTCGCCATCCCCCGGCACGGTGAAGGTGCCATTGATTATGCAGTCGGGGAAGCTCCAGAGGTTGTTGCGCGCCAGTTGCACCACCGGTTTGCGCACATCCTTGAAGTGCACGTGGCAGACCCGCTCGATGTGTTTGCGCAGCACCTGCAACGGCTCGCCACCGCCCATGTAGCAGTGACCCGAGTCGAACAGCAGGCCCACTTCGCTGCCGGTCAGGGCCATCAGTTTGTCGATGTCCGTGGGCGATTCGACGTAGGCGCCCATGTGGTGGTGATAGGCCAGGCGCACGCCTTGGGACAGGGTGAAGCGCGCCAGTTCGGTGAGTTTGTCGGCGTAGGCTTGCCAGGCGTCATCCATATGGAAACGCGGCCGCTCGACCAATGGAATCCGCTGGCCCTGGATGGAATCGGCCACTTCGCCGTAGACCAGCACCGTCGCGCCGTTCTGCGCCAGCAGCTCGACGTGGCTGGCGATGGCGTCGATTTCTTCCGCCGCCGAACGCCGGGCCAGGCGACTGGAATACCAACCGGAAACCAGCGCCAGGTCATAAGGCCGCAGCACATCGCCGACGCCCTTGGCGTCCTTGGGGAATTTGCCGTTGAGCTCAAAACCTTCGTAGCCGATGGCCTTGCCTTCACTCAGCGCCGTACTCAACGGCGTCTCGCCGCCCAACGACGGCAAGTCATCGTTGCTCCAGGAAATCGGGTTGATGCCAATTCGAATAGCGGGCATGGCTGCACCTTTTATTGTTTTCACAATCAGTAAGAACGACGCTGAATCCCTGTGGGAGCGAGCTTGCTCGCGATAGCGGTGTATCCGTCAAAGTGATGCTGACTGGCCTGACGCCATCGCGAGCAAGCTCGCTCCCACAGGTTCAGTGTTTACAATCTTTGAATTCCTTTAACTGCGCGCAGCACGCCACGCCTCGATCAATTCCACAAACCTGCCCTGCACATCCCGGATCAGCGTTTCGTCGTCGATTTCCCCGGCCAGCCAGGCCCGGCTCGGTTCCTGGAAGATCGTGCGGCCCACGGCAAACCCACGGCAGGTGGTGCTCCGACGGGCCTGGCGAAAGCCTTCGGCCAACGCGGCGGCCGGGGCGTTGAGGCCCAGCAGGACCACGCCACGGCAATACGGGTCGCGCTGTTGGATCAGCTCGTCGAGCTGCTGCCACTCCTGCGCGCCCTGGGCCTCGATCTTCCACCACGCCGGGAAGATACCCAGGTTGTAGAGGCGCTTGAGGGCACGATAGAGCACGTCCGGGTGCGGTGATGGGTGATCCTTGGGCGGTATGATTTCCAGCAGCAACTCGTGGCCGCTGGCCTGGGAGGCCTTGTACAGCCCCATCAACTGCGCCTCTTGCTCCAGGCGCAGCAGCGGTTCGTCGTCAGGGGGAAATTGCACCAGGCACTTGATGATCTGCTCCTGTGGCCAGGCGATCAGGTTGCTGCCAATGGAACGCCCATGCTCGAAGGCCAGCGGCCGCGAACCTTGCACCTCCACCGGCCGCGCCACCCACCAGCCGCGCCCGGTGGCAGCGTTCAGCGAATCCTGGCCGAAGCGCTGGTCGGCCAGCAGACCGACGTCAGCCTCGCTGCCCTGGTGCCGCAGGTCGGCTTCGACCCGCGCCACCGCCTGGATGAATAGTTGCTTGAGATCACCGACGCTGCTCAACTCGCGACCGCCCTTCTGGGCCAGTTCCACCAATTGTCCGCGATGGTCGAAAGCAAAGATGAACAACTGTTTCCAAGCCTTGCGGGGTACGCTGACCTGGTGCAGCCGTTGCAGCACGGCATCCTGGTCGGGCCGGGTGATCGGCACCGGGCTTTGGAATAAATAGTCGAGCTCGGCCCGGGTCGGCATCGCCGGGGCGCAGGCATGGCGCGACACCACCAGGCCGCCGCAGGCATTGGCCAACTGACAGCAGCGCTCATCGCTGGCATCTTCCAGCCAGCCGGCAAGAAAGCCCGACATGAACGCATCGCCGGCGCCCAGTACGTTCAAGACTTCGACCCGTACGCCCGGGTAAATCGCACCGTCTTCGAGCCGGGCCGGGATGGCGCCATGGATCACCGTGCAGCCCTGGGGGCCGAGCTTGACCACCAGCGTCGCCGCCGTCAGCGAGCGTACGGTGCGCAGCGCGGTCAGCAGGTCTTCGCTGCCGCCGGCGATGAGAAATTCTTCTTCGGTGCCGACGATCAGGTCGAAACGCGGCAGGATGCCTTGCACGTGCTGGCTGACCTTCTGGTCGGCGACAAACCGGGTTTCTCCGTCAGCCTTGGCCGCCAGGCCCCAGAGCACCGGCCGATAGTCGATGTCGAGGACGCGCTTGACCTGGTGCTTTTGCGCGTAGTCCAGCGCCTGGATACTGGCCTGGTAGACGCCATCGGTGGAGAACTGCGTGCCGGTGATCAGCAGGGCCTTGCTGGAGGCAATGAACGCTTCGTCGATGTCTTCGGCGCGCAGCGCCATGTCCGCGCAATTTTCCCGGTAGAACACCAGGGGGAAGGTTTCGCGGTCCTTGATCCCCAGCAGGACCATGGCCGTCAGCCGCTCGGGATCGACCTTGATGCCACTGACATCGCAGCCTTCGCGGGCCAGGGACTCCACCAGGAAACGCCCCATGTGGTCGTCCCCGACCCGGCTCAGCATCGCCGACCGGAGCCCCAGGCGCGCCGTGCCGAACGCGATGTTGGCAGAGGAACCGCCCAGGTACTTGGCGAAGCTCGAGACATCTTCCAGGCGCGCGCCGACTTGCTGCGCATAGAGGTCGACGCCCAGGCGTCCCAGGCAGATCACATCCAATTGACGCCCACTGGCAAAACGAGTCTGGCCCATGCTGGCTCCTGTTATTTTTATCAGCCTGCGCTTGTCGCCGACACCGGCGCCAACGCTGTTGGTGAATGCAGACTAAAACGAGCCGCAGGCAAGAATCAATAATTATTCTATAAATTTTTTACGTGGAATATTTTTTCCAATACGCTATGACCCAAGCGAAGCAGACACAGTGCATCGTTTCAGCACTGCTGCAACATTAGTCCACCCATGATTTTCCCTGCGCCTACGCTGTAGACTGCGACCAGCCAACCTATTGTCGAGGGCCAGCCTTTTTTCGGGCCGCCCTATAAGAACAAGCCAGAAGGATTTTCTATGACCCGCCCCGATGATCTGCCGGCGCCGTCCGAGAGTGCGTCCGAACACGCCCTCCCGAGCCCAACGAGCAATGCCGAGCGCCAGTTGCAACTGCTCACCGACGAATAACAAACGCTGCAG
>NZ_JABAEE010000102.1:0-18534 GCF_023701885.1 Pseudomonas sp. CG7
CCAAATCTAAACTACAAAACCGGTGGTGTCGGCCGCGAAGGTTTAATTAGGTGTGTGCTAGCTAAAAACCAATTTATTCACCCTGAATTTGCTGTATCGCGAGCAAGCTCGCTCCCACAGTGGACTTCTACAGACGTCTTGCGGCCCTCAGGAAAACATCAAGCCGGCTTGGCCTCCGCCAAGGCCTGCTGTGCCAGTTCCTTTTCCGCTTCCTTGATGTCGTCTTCGCTGATCATCTCCGCGATCACCCGCAGCCGCTCCACCACCCGGGCGTTGACGCTGCCCTCCGGGAACTCACCGTTTTCATCCGGCTCGCCGGCAGGCTCGCCCACCAGCAGGCTCAGGGCTTCGTCGGCCTGGCGCACCGCATAGACATGGAACTGCCCGGCGCGCACGGCGGCCAGCACTTTCTCATCGAGCATCAGGGTCGCGACGTTGGCCTGGGGAATGATTGCCCCCTGCTCACCGGTCAAACCCCGGGCTTCGCAGAGGCGGAAGAAGCCTTCGATCTTCTCGTTGACCCCGCCCACCGCCTGCACTTCACCGAACTGGTTGATCGAGCCGGTGATGGCGAAGCACTGCTTCAACGGCGTCTTCGACAGGGCCGAGATCAGCGTGCACGCCTCGCCCAGGGACGCACTGTCGCCGTCCACATAACCGTAGGATTGCTCCAGGGCGATGCTGGCCGAGATCGCCAGCGGGAATTCCTGGGCATAACGACTCCCCAGGTAACCGGTGAGGATCATCACACCCTTGGAGTGGATCGGCTGGCCAAGGTTGACCTCCCGCTCGATGTCGACGAGGCCCCTGCCGCCCGGGTACACCGTGGCGGACATCCGTGCCGGCACGCCTAACGCCGAGTCGCCGACCTCGAGCACCGTCAGTCCGTTGCATTTGCCCACCGCCGCACCTGCGGTGTCGATCAGGATGATCCCGGCCAGCATGTCGTCGAGGATCCGCGCCGAGACACGCCCGGTGCGGGTGGCCTTGGCCTTGAGGGCGCGTTCGATGTGGCCGGCATCGGTCATTTCGTCACCGGCCAATTGGCGAATGAAATCCGCCTCGCTGACCAACTGGAACAAGTCACCGATGCGCGCCGACAAGCGCCCTTGGTGTTCAGCCAGGCGGGCGCTGTAGGTCGCCAGGCGCGCCACCGCGTCGGCGGTCAGGGGTGCCATGCCTTCTTCCGAAGTGCGGGTTTTGAGCAGCTGGGCGAACTGCTCCAGGCTCTCGTCGCCCATCGGGATGTCTTCGTCGAAATCCACCAGCACGCGAAACATTTCCTGGAAATCCGAATCCAGGTCCTGCAAGGCGTAATAGAGCTGGCGGGCGCCGATGATCACGACCTTGACCTGCAGCGGGATGTGTTGCGGCGTCAGGGTCACCGTGGCCAGGCGTCCCATTTCACCCAGGGGCGATTCCATCTTCAGCTTGCGCGATTGCAGGGCGCGCTTGAGCGCATCCCATACGAACGGTTCGCTGAGCATTTTTTCCGCTTCCAGGATCAGGAAGCCACCATTGGCCCGGTGCAAGGCACCCGGACGCAGTTGCCGGTAGGTGGTGTAGAGCGCGCCCTGGTCGGTGCTGTATTCGATCCGGCCGAACAGGTTGTCGTAGGTCGGGTGCGGCTCGAACACCACCGGCGCGCCACCGCTGGACGGATGCCCGACCACCAGGCTCGGGGCGTATTGTTCCTCCAGCAGTTTGCGGGCGATGGCGTCGCTCTTGCTGTCGTCCACCAGTTGCTCGACCACGGTCTTGAGCAGATACACCTGCATGGCTTGCAGGTAACCACAGACCGCGGCGTTCTCCGCGTATTTTTCCGACAGCGGCGCCAGCAACGGTTGCAGGGCCAGGGTGATGGTTTCTTCGTTGAGGTGGCGCAGCTGGTTGCTGGACTCGCGCTTCCATTGCGGCAGGCTGGCGAGCTCTTCGTTCAAGCGCTCCTCAAGGCCGGAGATGTCCTCGTGGAAACGCTCGCGCTCGGCTTCCGGCAACTGGGCGAACTCCGCCTCGTCCAGGGCCTTGCCTTCGCTCATCGGCGTGAAGGCGATGTTGCTGCTGTCACGGTACAGAGCGACGTCCTTCTCCAGCGCCAGGCGCTCGATCACATCCAGGGCGCGGTCGTAGCGCTGGTTGAAGGCGCGGTCGATGGCGCTTTTCTTCTGCTGGTAGGACGGGTGTTCGAACACCGCCGGAAAGGTCGCCAGCAGGTTGTCGATCAAGCCGTTGATGTCACCGATGAACGCACCCGCCGTGCCCGACGGCAGTTCCAGGGCGCGGGGTTCGCGGGGCTCATCGAAATTGTTGACGTAGACCCAGTCCGCCGGGGTCTGCAGGCGCTTGCCTTCGGCCTTGAGGTAGCGTTTGACGAACGAGAACCGGCCGGTGCCGGGCTCGCCCATGCCGAATACGTTGTAACCGGGGCGTGGCATGGCCACGCCAAACTGCAAGGCTTCGACCGCACGTTCCTGGCCAAGCACACCGCGGAAGGGCTCCAGATCATTGGTGGTAGAGAAGCTGAACTGTTCAGCGGAAAACGGACGGGTCAGCGCTTCGGGCGCTAGACGCAAGCTGGCAGCAACAGGATCAGGCATCGGGCTTCCTTACATCAGGCGGGGCAGATAGCGGCATTCTGGCGCTGCCTGTACCTGACTGGCAAGGAGCGCCTCTGACCAAAGCATAGCCAACGGCAAAACCCCGGGCCGGGCCCCGTAAAACGGCGATCACATGTAATGTTTTTGCAAAATGTCACGGAACCCTCGGATCGTGCCTAAACTCCAAACTGCGCGGCTGGAACAATAACCGGCCCACTGGCTGCTGTAGGGGCCAGACCCTGTCCATCGGTATGCACATAAAAGAGAACATAGCTATGAAACGGATTCTTCTCGGTACTCTCTTCACCGCTGTATCCATCAACGCCATGGCTCAGGCGCCGGGCGGTCCGGATTGCGGCTGGGGCAACATGCTGTTCGAAGGTCAGCGTGGCACTCCGGCACACTTCCTGGCATCCACCACCAACGGCACGTCCGGTAACGCAACCTTCGGCATGACCTCCGGCACCAACGGCTGCTCGACCAACGCGGCACTGACCTACGGCGGCAAGTCCTGGCTGGCCATGAATGGGATGATGAACGAGCTGTCCGAAGACATGGCCAAGGGTCAGGGCGAAGCGCTGACCACCTACGCCGTGGTACTGGGCGTGGCGCCGGAAGACCGCGCGCACTTCTCCGCTGTGACCCACGAGCACTTCCAGCAGATCTTCAGCAAAGCTGACGTAACTGCCGAAGACGTGCATACCAACACCCTGGCCGTGCTGAAAAACGACCCACGCCTGGCCAAGTACGCCACTCAAGCTTAAGCTCGGCAGCACTCGCTCCTCTCGGGGAGCGGGTTTTCTTTTTGGGGCCCTTCGGTCTTTATTTTTCGACTTTCCAAGTAGCCGACTATGCTCAAACGCCTTGCCTGGCTGGCGCTCTGTGTGTGCGCCCCGCTGTCCGCCGCACCTCATGTCGACCCTCAACGTTTGCAGCAACTGGCCAACGACCCCTTCTGGATTTCCCTGGGCCACTACGAAACCGCCAAGCTCGGCGGTTGGCGCAGCTATATCAGCGAGAAAAAATTCTTCCTCGCCCCCGATGGCAACGAACATCCCGACCGTGAACTGACCGCCACGCTGCAAGCCTTGTATGGCCCAGCCAACGCCGGCCAGCAACATGCCCAGTGCGTCTACCCGGCGCGAACCCGCTGGCTGAAGGCGCAGCTCAACCTGGCAGACCTGCCGGCAGTCGATTGCCGCGACTTCACCCAATGGTTCAAGGACGTGGCGCCCCACAGCGCGGTGATGATTTTCCCGGCCGCGTACCTGAACAGCCCGTCCTCGATGTTCGGCCACACCCTGTTGCGCATCGACCAGGCCGACGTGCAAAGCGACAAGACTGCCCTGCTCAGCTACGCAATCAACTTCGGCGCCTACATCGAAGGTTCCGACAATAGCCTCCTCTATGCCTGGAAAGGCCTGATGGGCGGTTACCCCGGCCTGTTCGCCCTGGTGCCATATCAGGAAAAACTCTCCGAGTACCGTAGCCTGGAGAACCGCGACCTGTGGGAATACCGCCTCAACCTGAGCCAGGCGGAAACCGAGCGCATGGTCGAGCATGTCTGGGAACTCAAGCAGATCCAGTTCGACTATTTCTTCTTCGACGAAAACTGCTCCTATCGCCTGCTCGAGTTGTTGCAAGTGGCCCGCCCCAGCCTGCGCCTGACCGAACAATTCCCGCTGACGGCGATTCCCACCGACACCGTCAAGGCGGTGAAGGAAGCCGGCCTGGTGGAAAGCATCCAGTATCGACCGTCCCGGGAACGGGAACTGCTCAGCCGCGCCGAACCGCTCAGCGATGATGAGCAGCAATGGGTACTGAAGGTCAGCGCCGACCAGCAGCAGTTGCAAACGCCGGCCTTCAAGGCGCTGCCGCGTGAGCGCCAGGCGCTGCTCATCGAGGCGGCCTATCGCCTGGAGCGCTATCGCGCCAACGGCCAGGAACGTGATCCGCAACGGGCCCAACGCAGCTTCGAGCTGTTGCGGGCGATCAACCAGAACCCCGCGCCGGAACTCGCGATCCCGCAACCGGGCCTGCCCGAGGACGGTCATCAATCGCGCACCTGGCAGGCCGGCCTCGGCACGCGGGGCGACCGGGCATTCGGCGAATATGGCTTGCGCATGGCCTATCACGCCCTCAACGACAATGCCGAAAGCTTTCCGTTGGGGGCACAGATCGAAATCCTCCAATTGAAGCTGCGCCAGTACGAGGGCAACGACTGGCAGGTGCAGCAACTGGACCTGGCGACCATTCGCTCCCTGACCCCACGCAACGAGTTGCTACAGCCGCTGTCCTGGCCGGTCACCGGCGGCCTGGAGCGGGTGCCGGGCAAACACGACGATGAAACCCTGGTCAGCCACGTCAACGGCGGCGCAGGCGGCACCTGGGCGCTGGGCGACAATGTGCTGGGCTTTGCCCTGGGCACGGTGCGGGTGGAACACAACAACGATTTCGCCCAGTTCATCGCCCCGGCCGCCGGTTTCAACAGCGGTGTGCTGTGGAAAAACCCACTGGGCAACCTGAGCCTGGAAGCCAAGGGCGATTATTTCGTCAACGGCGAAGTGCGCCGTAGCCTGAGCCTCAATCAGCAATGGGAACTGTCCCGCAACCTCGGCCTGCGCCTGAGTGCCCAACGGGAGTTCAGCCAATTGGCCTCGCCGGAGAACGAGGTGATGCTTGAGGTGAAGTGGTATCACTACTGACCTTGGCCTGAGCAACCAACGGATTGATCACCGCGCTTTCACGTCTCTGCGACGAATCCACTTCTAGACTTCTTGTAGGCGGGATTCGGCAGGAAAACGAAAATGAAGCGCGCGGCGATGGTACTGGGTGTGCTGATGTTGCTCGGTGGTTGTGAAACCACCCACGAAGACCTGATCGCCCGAGGTTATCCACCGGCCTTCGCCGATGGCTACGACGATGGCTGCAGCAGTGGCCGGCAAGCGGCCGGGGTGATCACCGGGCAGTTCAGGAAAGATGTGCCGCGTTACCTCAAGGACCCGCGCTACGCCGAAGGCTGGAGCGACGGCTTCCGCCAATGCCAGGCGATGCGTGAGAGTGAAGAGCGTAACGCCTACCGCGAACGCCATTGGGACGAACGTGAACGGGCCTGGCAGCAACAGAAGGACCAGGACGCCGCCCGGGCTTATCGCTCGCAGTAAGTCGCATACAGACATCCGTCGAAACCAAAACCTGCGACCATGGCCCAAACTCCAACAAGAGGAGGTTTCATGAGCCGCGCTTTCGTCAACGAAGACAACGCCGCTGCCCAGGCCGACCAGCCGGTCGAACGCCAGGGCAGTTCGCAGCCCAACTACGTCACATCCGCAGGGCTTGCCCAATTGCAGGCGCAGGTCGCCGAATTGCAGCAACTGCATAGCCAACAGACTGCCCAGGGCGAGCAAGCGGATAAACAGCGTATCGCCGATATCGAACGGGACCTGCGGTATTTCAACCAACGCTTGCAAAGCGCACAGGTCGTTGCGCCGACTTCATCCGAACAAGTGCGGATCGGCCACTGGGTGACCTTTGTCGATGAACAGGACCACGAGCAGCGGGTGCAATTGGTCGGGGAAGACCAGGCCGATGCGGCCAGTGGCTTGATCAATTGGGGCTCGCCGCTTGGACGGGCGTTGCTGGGGGCAAAGGTTGGGGATGAGGTGACATGGGAACGACCGTTGGGGAATCTCGTTATCGAGGTCGTTGCGATCGATCTCCAGTGATACTGCCGGTAATTAAGCCTTACACACTGTGGGAGCGAGCTTGCTCGCGATAGCGGAGTATCAGTCAACATTTCCACTGACTGTCACACCGCTATCGCGAGCAAGCTCGCTCCCACAATGGATTTGCATCCATAAAAAAAGGAGCCCTCGAAGGCTCCGTTTTTTTATGCAACCGACCGAATCAGGCCAGCTTCTTGTGCCGTACGCGATGGGGCTGGGCAGCGGCTTCGCCGAGGCGTTTCTTGCGATCGGCCTCGTACTCGGTGTAGTTACCTTCGAAGAACACCGCTTGCGAGTCGTCTTCGTACGCCAGGATGTGGGTCGCCACGCGGTCGAGGAACCACCGATCGTGAGAGATCACAATGGCGGCGCCCGGGAAGTCCAGCAAGGCTTCTTCCAGGGAACGCAGGGTTTCGACGTCGAGGTCGTTGGACGGTTCGTCGAGCAGCAGGACGTTGCCGCCCTCCTTCAGGGTCAACGCCAGGTGCAAGCGACCGCGCTCACCACCGGACAAGTCCTTGACGAACTTCTGCTGGTCGCCGCCCTTGAAGTTGAAGCGGCCCACGTAGGTGCGCGACGGGATTTCATAGTTGCCGATGCGGATCTGGTCGGAACCGTCGGAGATCTGCTGGAACACGGTCTTGCTGCCGTCCAGGTCTTCGCGGCTCTGGTCAACGCAGGCCAGTTGCACGGTTTCGCCGATCTCGATGCTGCCCGAATCCGGGGTTTCCTTGCCCATCAACATGCGGAACAGCGTGGATTTGCCCGCGCCGTTACCACCGATCACACCGACGATGGCGCCTTTGGGCATGGAGAACGACTGGTTGTCAATCAGCACGCGGTCGCCATAACCCTTGGTGACGTTCTTGAACTCGATGCCCTTGGCACCCAGGCGCGGACCGGCCGGGATGTAGATCTCGTTGGTTTCGCTGCGCTTCTGGAATTCCTGGGACTGCATTTCCTCGAAGCGTTGCAGACGTGCCTTGGATTTGGACTGGCGGGCCTTGGCGCCTTTGCGCACCCATTCCAGTTCTTGCTTCATGGCTTTTTCATGGGCCGACTGCTGCTTGGATTCCTGGGCCAGACGATCGGACTTGGCTTCCAGCCAACCCGAGTAGTTGCCCTCGTACGGAATGCCCGCGCCGCGGTCGAGTTCGAGAAGCCAGCCGGCGACGTTGTCCAGGAAGTACCGGTCGTGCGTGATCGCCACCACGGTGCCTGGGAAGTCGTGCAGGAAGTGTTCGAGCCAGGCGACAGAATCGGCGTCCAGGGGGTTGGTCGGTTCGTCGAGCAGCAGCATGTCCGGGGCCGACAGCAGCAGGCGGCACAGGGCCACGCGGCGCTTCTCACCGCCGGAGAGGTGTTCGACCTTCGCGTCCCACGCCGGCAGGCGCAGCGCATCGGCGGCAACTTCCAGCTGGCGATCGAGGTTGTGGCCGTCGCTGGCCTGCAGGATCGCTTCGAGCTTGGCCTGTTCGGCGGCCAGCTTGTCGAAATCGGCATCCGGGTCGGCGTAGGCGGCGTAGACCTCGTCGAGACGCGCTTGGGCGTCCTTGATCACGCTGACCGCTTCCTCGACCACTTCACGCACGGTCTTGGTTGGGTCCAGCTGTGGCTCTTGCGGCAAGTAGCCGATGTTCAGGTCCGGCATCGGACGGGCTTCGCCGTCGAATTCGTTATCGACGCCGGCCATGATTTTCAACAGCGTGGACTTACCCGAACCGTTGAGGCCCAACACGCCGATCTTGGCGCCAGGGAAGAAGGACAGAGAAATGTTTTTCAGGATTTCCCGCTTCGGCGGAACAACTTTGCTCAGCCGATGCATGGTGAAGACGTATTGAGCCATGGTGAACCTAGCGTCAGTGACAGGTGAAAAGAACGAGCCAGGCCATGCGCGGCGCGGGCTCTTGACGATCATCAATGCCTGCGGGCGGATAGAGCCTGGGAATCTGGAGCTGGAACGCTCTTGTTTGACCGGCAAAGCTACCTCAACCGTCGGTCAAGGTCCAGCCGCCCAGGGCTGGCACTTTGCCACAAGTCAAGGCATGCTAGCCGCCCTTCGGGCGTCCGGCTTATAGTGCACGTCGCGCCAGTCCAGCAAAACGCAGGATTACAGCTTGTCCAACGTCACTCCACCCCTGTCCCCTCGCGCACCCGCTGTCGTGCCCGGCTCGCCCCTGCGCGGGACATTGAAGGGGGCGCTGGCCACGCTCGTGCTGCTGTTGCTCGGCTTGCTGTTCTGGCAACTGCTCGATCAACTGCGCGAAACTCAGCAGCAACAGCGCCAGTACACCATCGACTACACCGCCGATCTCGCCGCGCAGGTCAGCCTGAACATGGCCTTGAACGCGCAAATCGCCCTCAACCTGCTACCGATCGTCGAACAACCGCAAAGTATCGACGAGCAGCAGGCCCTGGTTCACAAACTCCAGCAGTCGCTCCCCGAGCTGCGCAGCTTGGCATTGTTGAGCCCTTCCGGCCGGGTGCTCAGTGACAGTGATGCCAACAGCCACGATGCCGATTACCTGAGCGAACTGGTGCGACGCAGCCGGGCCCAGGCCCATTATTTCAGCAATGCCGAAGACGGTTCCGTGGTGCATCTATTGTTGCACCAGGCCAGCGGTAGCGGCCGTGGCTATTGGGCCCTGCGCTTGACCCCGAACTTTTTCGCCACCCTGACCAAGCAAGCCGATGTGGGGTTGCGCCCGCTATGGCTGGTGGAGAACCGCCTCAACCAGCAAATCATCAGCCGCGACGAGAGCCTGCCTTCGAGCAGCCCGACCCATCTGTCGCCGGATGACCTGAAAAGCACCGTACTGACCGTGCCCCTGAGCAGCAGCGACTGGCAACTGCGAGGGCTGTTCGACCGCCGCCAGGTGATCGAACAACTGTTGCCGGCCTTCATCGGCAAATGCCTGCTGGGCCTGGCGTTTTCGTTGTTGCCGGTGATCGCGCTGTTGAACATGCGTCGGCGCCAACGGCAGTTGCACGAGGGGCGGCGACGTTACCAGGATATTTTCGAAGGCACCGGCGTGGCCCTGTGCGTACTTGACCTGTCGGGGCTCAAGGCCTTTTTTGAGCGAGCCGGCCTGCACACGGGCGATCAATTGCGCGCCTGGCTGCAAACCACTCACCAACTCGAACAGCTGCGCCAGGAAGTTCACGTCACCGAAGTCAACCAGATGGCGTTGAAATTGCTCAACGTCGATTCCTGCGACCAGGCTTGGCAGTTGCTGGTCGGCAAAGGTGCGCAGGACAACAACCCCGTCGGCTCGAAGCTGCTCGAAGCGCTGCTCGACCAACACAAGCAACTGGAACTGGAGATCAAGCTCCAGGACGCCCATGGTCGCGACCAGCACCTGTGGCTGGTGCTGCGCCTGCCGGAAAAACAGCACGACTACAACGCGGTCAACCTGAGCATCAGCGACATCACCAGCCGCAAGCTGATCGAGCGCTCGCTGCTCGAACGCGAGGGGTTCTGGTCCGACGTGGTGCGCACCGTGCCGGACCATCTCTATGTGCAGGACGTCATCAGCCAGCGGATGATCTTCAGCAACCATCACCTGGGCCAGACCCTGGGATATGACCGCACCGAACTGCACCAGATGGGCGAGTACTTCTGGGAAATCCTGCTGCACAGCGACGATGCCGATCACTACCACAACCTGCGCCAGGAACAACGGCGGGGCGGCTACACGCAGTTGCTGCAATGCCAATTGCGCTTTCGTCATCGCAATGGCAAGTGGCGCTGTTTCGACATCCGTGAACAGGCCCTGGCCCGCGACCGACATAACCAGGTGACGCGAATCATCGGCGTGGCCAAGGACGTCACCGAGCAGATCGAGGCCAGCGAATCGCTGCGCGACAGCGAGCAACGCTACCGGATGCTCGCCGAAAGCATCAGCGACGTGATTTTCTCCACCGACAACAAGCTTTCGCTCAACTATGTCAGCCCGTCGGTGCAAGCGGTGCTGGGCTACACCGCCGATTGGATTTTCCAGAACGGTTGGCAATCGATCATCGCCAACCCGCAACAACTGACCGGCATCTACAGCCTGATGGACCGGGTCAGCAAGGCCCTCGACAAGCCCGCACAACTGGCCGAGCTGCGCAACCAGATGCAGACCCAGTTGTTCCTGTTCGACTGCCTGCGTGCCGACGGGCGCAAGATTCCCATCGAACTGCGGTTGGTGCTGGTGTGGGATGAACATGGCGCGTTCGAAGGCGTTCTGGGTGTGGGCCGCGACATCAGCCAGCAACGTCGCGCCGAAAAAGACCTGCGCATGGCCGCCACGGTCTTCGAGCACTCGACCTCGGCGATCCTGATCACCGACCCGGCCGGCTACATCGTCCAGGCCAACGAAGCCTTCAGTCGCGTCAGCGGTTATGCTGTATCGCAAGTGCTGGACCAATTGCCCAACATGCTGACCGTGGACGACCAGCAGGAAGCCCACCTGCGCTACGTGCTCAAGCAACTGCAACAGCACAGCACCTGGGAAGGCGAAGTCTGGCTCAAGCGCCGCAATGGCGAGCACTACCCTGCCTGGGTCGGCATCACCGCGGTGCTGGATGACGAAGGCGACCTGGCCAGCTATGTGTGTTTCTTCAGCGACATCAGCGAACGCAAGGCCAGCGAGCAGCGCATTCATCGCCTGGCCTATTACGACGCCCTGACCCACCTGCCCAACCGCACGCTGTTCCAGGATCGCCTGCACACCGCGCTGCAATCGGCCGAACGGCAGAAGACCTGGGTCGTGCTGATGTTCCTCGACCTGGACCGGTTCAAGCCGATCAACGACTCCCTCGGCCATGCCGCCGGCGACCGGATGCTCAAGGAAATGGCCACGCGCCTGCTCGGCTGCGTCGCCGACGACGACACCGTGGCGCGCATGGGCGGCGACGAGTTCACCCTGCTGCTGCAACCGCGCGCCAGCCGTGAAATGGCGCTGAACCGGGCCATCAACGTGGCCGAGCAGATCCTCGCCAGTCTGGTCCGCCCCTTCGTGCTCGAAGGCCGCGAGTTCTTCGTCACCGCCAGTATTGGCATCGCCCTGAGCCCCCAGGACGGCAACGAGCTGAGCCAGTTGATGAAGAACGCCGACACGGCCATGTATCACGCCAAGGAACGCGGCAAGAACAACTTCCAGTTCTACCAGGCCGACATGAACGCCAGCGCCCTGGAGCGCCTGGAACTGGAAAGTGACCTGCGCCATGCCCTGGAGCAGAACGAGTTCGTGCTGTATTACCAGCCGCAGTTCAGCGGCGATGGCAAACGCCTGACCGGCGCCGAGGCCTTGTTGCGCTGGCGCCATCCGCGACGCGGGTTGGTGCCGCCGGGGGATTTCATCCCGGTACTCGAAGAACTCGGGCTGGTGGTGGATGTCGGCGACTGGGTCATCACCGAAGCCTGCCGGCAGCTCAGGACCTGGCACCAGGCCAAGGTCCGGGTGCCGAAAGTCTCGGTCAACATTTCCGCCCGGCAGTTCTCCGACGGCCAGTTGGGCACGCGCATTGCCAATATCCTGCGCAGCACTGGCCTGCCGCCGGCCTGCCTGGAGCTGGAACTGACGGAAAGTATCCTGATGCGTGAAGTCAGCGAGGCGATGCAGATCCTCGCCGGGTTGAAGAACCTGGGCCTGAGCATTGCCGTCGATGATTTCGGCACCGGTTATTCGTCGCTCAACTACCTCAAGCAATTCCCCATCGACGTGCTGAAGATCGACCGCACCTTCGTCGACGGCCTGCCCTCCGGCGAGCAGGATGCGCAGATCGCCCGGGCGATCATCGCCATGGCCCACAGCCTCAACCTGGCGGTGATCGCCGAAGGCGTCGAGACCCACGAGCAACTGGACTTCCTGCGTGAACACGGCTGCGACGAAGTCCAGGGTTACCTGTTCGGCCGGCCGATGCCGGCCAATCGGTTCGAAGCGCAGTTCAGCAATGATGCGTTGTTCATGCTCGACTGAGGCCCTTCAGCGCCTGTAGCGGCCTCGTCGCGAGCAAGCTCGCTCCCACAGGTTATGCGTACGCAGGTCCAATGTGGGAGCGAGCTTGCTCGCGATGGCGCCAGCCTGGACGACACACAATTGTCCATGAAACCCATTCGTCCAAGACATGACGCCCTTTCATATGCCTTCCAAAACCGGTTGAGGTAGAATGCCCCCCTTTTCTGCCCCGATCCTTGAGGACCGCCATGTTCAGCCGTGATTTGACTATTGCCAAGTACGACGCCGATCTCTTTGCCGCCATGGAGCAAGAAGCTCAGCGCCAGGAAGAGCACATCGAGCTGATCGCTTCGGAAAACTACACCAGCCCCGCGGTGATGGAAGCTCAAGGCTCGGTACTGACCAACAAGTACGCCGAAGGCTACCCAGGCAAGCGCTACTACGGTGGTTGCGAATTCGTCGACGTGGTCGAGCAACTGGCCATCGACCGCGCCAAGCAACTGTTCGGCGCCGATTACGCCAACGTCCAGCCACACGCTGGCTCCCAAGCCAACGCCGCCGTGTACCTGGCGCTGCTGTCGGCCGGCGACACCATCCTGGGCATGAGCCTGGCCCACGGCGGTCACCTGACCCACGGCGCCAGCGTTTCCTCCTCTGGCAAGCTGTACAACGCCGTCCAGTACGGCATCGACGGCAACGGCCTGATTGACTACGACGAAGTCGAGCGCCTGGCCCTCGAGCACAAGCCGAAAATGATCGTGGCCGGTTTCTCCGCCTACTCCCAAGTCCTCGACTTCCCGCGTTTCCGCGAGATCGCCGACAAGGTCGGTGCCTACCTGTTCGTCGACATGGCCCACGTTGCCGGCCTGGTCGCCGCAGGCGTCTACCCGAACCCGGTGCCGTTCGCCGACGTGGTCACCACCACCACCCACAAGACCCTGCGCGGTCCACGTGGTGGCCTGATCCTGGCCCGTGCCAACGCCGACATCGAGAAAAAGCTGAACTCCGCCGTCTTCCCGGGCGCCCAGGGTGGCCCGCTGGAGCACGTGATCGCAGCCAAGGCGATCTGCTTCAAGGAAGCCCTGCAACCTGAGTTCAAGGCTTACCAGCAACAAGTGGTGAAGAATGCCAAGGCCATGGCCGGCGTGTTCATCGAGCGCGGCTTCGACGTGGTGTCCGGCGGTACTGAAAACCACCTGTTCCTGCTCTCGCTGATCAAGCAGGAAATCTCCGGCAAAGACGCCGACGCGGCGCTGGGCAAGGCGTTCATCACCGTCAACAAGAACTCGGTGCCCAACGACCCACGCTCGCCGTTCGTTACTTCGGGCCTGCGCTTCGGCACCCCGGCCGTGACCACTCGCGGCTTCAAGGAAGCCGAGTGCAAGGAACTGGCCGGCTGGATCTGCGACATCCTGGCGGACCTGAACAACGAAGCGGTCATCGACGCCGTGCGTGAGAAGGTCAAGGCCATCTGCAAGAAGCTGCCGGTATACGGCGCTTAATTAGCTCGCTAACGCGTAGCCAAAAAGGCCCGCATCGAAAGATGCGGGCTTTTTTATTGGCGTTCATTTTTAGCATCCTCTGAGGCGAATACCGGTAGAACACCTGTGAGGCTGGGATAACCATCTACCCCCTGTGGCTAGGGAGCTTGCTCCCGCTCGGTTGCGCAGCGACCGCAAAATGTTGGGGGCTGCTGCGCCCGAAGCGTTGGACCGGCCCAGCGGGAGCAAGCTCCCTCGCCACATGTTTGTGTCATGTCCTCGTTATTCGCTTAGGCCTTGGGGGCAAAATTTTTTCCAAACTGGGAGAGGCTCAAGCACAGGGCTTTCATCGCAACTGGTAAGACCGGTCAAGCCAAATCGCCCTAACCGGGCTTGCATACCCACGAAAACAGCGCCTAGACTGCGCCTGCACTGGACAAACCGGTAAGACCACAATAATGAAGTCCCGACGCCAGCCCCTCTGGCGAACAAGGACACCGAACCAGGAATCCCTCCCATGCTCAAATGGTGCTCGCGGTCGATCTTCCTTCAAGTTGTCCTCGGACTGGTGCTCGGCATCGTCTGCGGGCTTACCCTTCCCGAATACTCTGCACAGCTCAAACCCCTCGGCGACGGCTTTATCAAGCTGATCAAGATGCTCATCGGCCTGATCGTGTTCTGCGTGGTGGTCAGCGGCATCTCCGGCGCCGGTGATCTCAAGAAGGTCGGGCGCATTGGCCTCAAATCGGTCATCTACTTCGAAGTGCTCACCACCATCGCCCTGATCATCGGCCTGGTCCTTGCCTTCAGCACCGGCATTGGCAGTGGTGCGAACATCCACCTGGAGCAGCTCTCCAGCACGGACGTGAACGATATCGCCCAGCGCGGCCAGCACCTGGTCACCACTACGCAGTTCCTGATGAACCTGATCCCGACCTCAGTGATCGGAGCGTTCGCGGAAAACAATATCCTGCAGGTGCTGCTGTTCGCCGTGCTGTTCGGCAGTGCCTTGAACCTCGTCGGTGACGCCGCTTCCGGTATTTCACGGCTGATCAACGAACTCAGCCACGTGATCTTCCGCATCATGGGCATGATCGTGCGCCTGGCCCCTATCGGCGTGTTTGGCGCCATTGCCTTCACCACCAGCAAATATGGCCTGGACTCGCTGCAGCACCTGGGTAGCCTCGTCGGCCTGTTCTACCTGACCTGCATCGCGTTTGTCACCGTGATCCTCGGTCTGGTGATGCGCGCATCGGGCCTGCCGATGCTGCCGTTTCTCAAATACCTGCGCGAAGAGCTGCTGATCGTCCTCGGTACCGCTTCGTCCGATGCCGTGCTGCCCCAGATCATGCGCAAGCTCGAACACCTGGGGATCGGCAGCTCCACCGTGGGCCTGGTGATTCCAACCGGTTACTCGTTCAACCTGGATGGCTTTTCGATCTACCTGACCCTGGCGATTGTCTTCATCGCCAACGCCACCGGTACGCCCCTGGCCCTGAGCGACCTGTTGACCATCCTGCTGGTGTCGCTGATCACTTCCAAGGGCGCCCATGGAATTCCCGGCTCGGCATTGGTAATCCTGGCGGCGACGCTGACCGCGATCCCGGCGATCCCGGTGGTGGGCCTGGTGCTGGTGTTAGCCGTCGACTGGTTCATGGGCATTGGCCGGGCCCTGACCAACCTGATTGGCAACTGCGTGGCCACCGTGGCGATTGCCCGCTGGGAGAAAGACATCGATGTTCCTCGCGCGCGCAAGGTGCTGTCCGGCCAACAAGGCTATACCTTTCAACCCAGAAAACCGGTGGGCAGTGCCCATCACCAGCAATTCTGAAAGACGGCGATGCCGGCCCGCGAGCCGGCATTGCCTGATTGATTTCCAAGGAGTCACATGTGATCAGCTCATCGACCGTCGTCAATTCCGTGGTGGAGAAACTCCGCGCCGCCCTCGCCCGGGGCCAGTGGCGCTCGGGGGACATGCTGCCCGGCCAGCGCGAACTGGCCGAGCAACTGGGCATCAGCCGGCCCAGCCTGCGTGAAGCGGTGAGCGTCCTGGAGACCCTGGGTCTGGTGCGTTCGATGCGCGGCAAAGGCGTCGTGGTATTGGAGGCCAATCTCAACGATACCGTCAGTGAAGGCAGCGCCATGGCCGGCGCGAGCCTGGAAGACCTGCTGCAACTGCGCTACACCCTGGAGCCCTTCATCGTCGGCCTCGTGGCCCAGTCCATCAGCAGCAAGGAAGTCGGCCAGTTGCGCCTGACCCTCATGGACATGCGCGAAGCCCTGGAAGCCAATGACAGCGACGCCTGTGCCAACGCCTACATCGCTTTCCATGAAGAACTGTTTGCCCTGACGTCCAACCCGATCTTCCAGAACGTGGTCCAGCAGACCAGCAACGCCCTCAAGCAAAGCGCCGATGTGTTGCGTAACTCGCCCGAACATCTGGCCGAACGCCTGGAAGAAAACGAAGCCGTGGTCCGTGCCATCCGTGGCAAGAACAGCGCCCAGGCCAGCGCCGAAATGCGTCGGCACATTCTCCGGGAAGGCCAGCGCATGGGCATCGAATTGAATATTCCGGACGACAGCCTCGGCACTTGAGCCTGGGCCTGCGGAGACCGTCATGAACACTCTCGTTTCCCATCAACATAACCGCAATGTACTCGCCACCCTGCCCCTGCCCGGCCGGATCGGCAAACCGTCGGTGGACGATATCTACCCGCGGATCTTCGACGCCATCCTCGAACAACGCATTGCCCCGGCCAGCCGCTTCACCGAGGAAAGCCTGGGAGATGTGTTCGGTGTCAGCCGCAGTATCATTCGCCGCGTCCTGGCGCGCCTGTCCCATCAGCAAGTGGTGATACCGCGGCCCAACCACCGCCCCCAGGTCGCCGCGCCAGATCTGGAGCAGACCCGGCAGATCCTCCACGCTCGCCGCCTGGCCGAGCAGACGCTGGTGCGCCTGGCCTGCCAGGCGCCGCGACCGCAGGATCTACGACGGCTTCGGGATCTGGTGGAACAGGAACCGCACTGCCTGGACCGCGGCGAGCGTGGCCCGGCGATACGCCTGTCCGGCGAGTTTCACCTGCAACTGGCCGCCATGGCCGGTAACGCGCCGTTGCTGCAATTTCTCGGCAGCCTGGTGCCGTTGACCTCGTTGGCCCTGGCGCGACACGAGGTCAAGTCGCGCCGACATTGTGCCTGGCAGGAACACTTGGCGATCGTCGACGCCGTGGAAGGTCGCAACGTCAACGAAGCCGTGCGGCTGATGGACGAGCACCTGGACCATCTGGAGCAAAAATTGCTGATCAAATAGCTGTTGTGGCGAGGGAGCTTGCTCCCGCTGGGGGGCGTAGCCGCCCTCGCTTTTTGGCGGTTGCTGCGCAACCGCGCGCGAGCAAGCTCCCTCGCCACGAAAAGCGCCTCAGGCAGACGTTTTGACGAACGCAGGCACAGTCAAAGTAGCGCGGCTTCGAATCCGGCGCGGATCTTCTCTTCAGGCAGTTCGTCGGCGATGAACACGATCACGCTTTCCCGGGCTTCGTCGGGGGCCCATTCGGTGTCCCAATCGAAACCGTACAACTTGAGCACGCCCTGGAACACCAGTCGACGGGGTTCGCCCGCGATATTCAGCACGCCTTTGTAGCGCAGCAGTTGCTTGCCGTGTTCTTCCAGCAATTGGTTCATGAACTCGCTGAGCTTGTCGATATCCAGCGCCTTGTCGGTGCGCAACACCAGGCTGCCGATGCGATCGCCCGGGGTGGCCTTGCCCACCGGTCGCAGGCTGAACCCTGCGCCCAGGTCCGCATTGAGGTTGAAGCCGCGAATGTCGAGCAACTCGGCCAGGTCGATCTGGCCGTGCTCGACCACCCGGATCGGCGCCCGCCGATTGATGCGTGCCAGGCGTTCGCCAAGGGCCTGGACCTGGGCGGCGTCCGCCAGGTCGGTCTTGCTTAGCAGCAGGCGATCGGCAAACCCGACCTGGGCCTGGGCGATGGCCTGGGCCAGGTGGATATCGGCGTGAGCGGCATCCACCAGCGTCAGAATGCCGTCGAGGATATAACGCTCGCGCAAGTCCTCGTCGATGAAAAAAGTCTGCGCCACCGGGGCCGGGTCGGCCAATCCGGTGCATTCGATCACCAGGCGATCAAAAGCGATTTCGCCGCTGTCCAGCCGCTCGAGCAACAGGTACAAGGCCTTGGTCAGGTCGGTGTGAATGGTGCAGCACACGCAACCGTTGGCCAGGGTCATGACTTGCACCGGCTCGTCGCCCAGCAGTTGGGTGTCGATACCGGCGTCGCTGAATTCGTTCTCGATCACGGCGATTTTCAGGCCGTGTTCGGCCTTGAGCAGATGGCGCAACAGCGTGGTCTTGCCGGCGCCGAGGAAGCCGCTGAGGATGGTGACCGGGATGGGAGAGGACAAACTGAATCTCCTTGATGCCTGAAAGGAAAACGGTTTTGTGGGAGCGAGCCTGCTCGCGAAGGCGGTGGATCAGTCGACATTATCATCAACTGACACTCCGCTATCGCGAGCAAGCTCGCTCCCACAAGGGATTTGTGACGTAAGCAAATCTTGAGGCCAACCCAAAACAACTGTGGGAGCGAGCTTGCTCGCGATAGCGGTGTGTCAGCCACATCAATGGCGACTGACCTGACGCCTTCGCGAGCAAGCTCGCTCCCACAGGGTTGCATCATCCACTGGCAATCAGCGGTTCAACAGCACTTGGGCCCACCCTTGCCACCGTAACGGGCCTCCTGGCGTTCCCGGAAGAACGCCTCATAGTCCATCA
>NZ_JABAEE010000103.1:0-17988 GCF_023701885.1 Pseudomonas sp. CG7
TCCGTATGTCATGCTCCAGCCATACCAGTCGGGTGTGGGCAAATACGTAGCGTCTGCACAGCTGCTTTAGAACGGCGCGCAGACCTTTTTTCTGGATGCGATCACGCAATGTTTGCAGAGCGTTCATGGTGCCTCCTGACGGGTGGCAGGGTTGGGGGGAAGGGGAGCTGTCCAACTGAGGGCGAACACGGTTTCCCCTGGCAGGAGGAACCCGACCTGGCCGGCCTTGCACTCAAGCGCAGCGCTGTGGCTGCGGTTGTCCGGGCCGAAATACATCAAGGTCATGCCTGGCTGAGGGCAGGCCGTGCCGTCGAGGCTGACCTGATGGGCTCGCGTGCTTTTGTTCACGCCCAGCAGATTGCGTTGTTTTCCGGTGGCCATGGCCAGTACGTCGACTTCAAACGCGTCGTTGTCCAGGCGCAGCACCTGGTCGAGCCAGTGCTGTTGGATGAACTGCTGGGCCAGGCCCACGGGCTTGAGCTCGAAGCGCTGGTCGTCCAGCACCCGCACCATGCCTTTGGGGTATTCGGGTTCGTCGGCGAGCATGAACCAGTTGAGCATGTCGAGCCAACCATCCGCGGAGGCGTTGATTGCCACCGATGTCCACCACAAGGCGGCGTAGTGGGTTTCCTGGTCGTAAGGGCTGAGGCTCGAGCCGCTGGACATATTGGTCTGGTCCAACAGCAACGCCTTGCGGGGCCGGCCCTGGCTGTCCAGCCCCACCAGGTTGGCGGCCTGACGGACGCTGTCGCGGTAGACCCGGGTCGCCAGCAGGTCGCGGATCATCCATTCGTGCCAGGCCAAGGCGTCGATCTGGTCGTCGGACGTCGCGAGCAGGCGCCGTGCCCAGTCGATCCCGCGCTTGTCAGCCGCATTATCGGTGAAGGGGCCGTTGGTGAACCGGGAGCTGGCGGGTATGGCGATGCGGACACCGGCGCGTGCGTTGGCAGGGTCGGCGCGGACCTGGGCCGCCATGCTCTGGAACAGTTGCTGGAAACTGGCGAAGTCTGGGTAGTTCAGGTTTGGCTCATCGGCAAAACTGAGGTAATGGATACCGTTGCCGCCCGAAGCCCGGGTCGACATGAGCCAGGCTTGCAAACCGCTGAGACTGGTCCGGTCGGCCTGCAGATCCGCCCGGCGCTGGGTAGCGGCCAGCAGGGTGATGTCCTGGCTGATGCCGAAGCGGCCCTGATACAAACGTCGGAAGGCGTCTTCATGATTGACCTTGGCCGCCATGACATCGACAAAACTGTAGAGGCTTGCCGCCTGGGGTTTGAGCGCATCGAGCATCGCGTAGCTGGAGGGCGGCAGTAATTCGTAGGGCAGGTATATGCCCAGCTTGGGGGTCGTGCCGAGCGTCTCGTCGTGTAGCGTCAGGTGGGTCTGCCCCGGATCCTGGCGCACCGGTTGCAAGTGCGCCGGGTCCTGGGCGAACAGGTTGGCCGTGCCGTCCAGCCAGAACGCCAGCTTGCCATTGCCCTGTACATGCAGGCGCCAGACTTGTTCAACATCCGTCACCGGCAGGGCCACTTGGTCGAACTGCCAATAGGCGCGGTACGGCTTGAGGTTCAGTTGCAGCTGTTTGCCATCGGCGACGCGCCGGGCTTGCAATGCCCGCGCGCCGCCGTGGAACTTGCCTGCCAGCACCGCCTGTTCGCCGGCTGCCACTTTGAAATACAGTTCGTCGCCATCGTGGGCTTCAGCACTGAAATGCACCTTGGCCGGAGCAAACAGTGCGCGGGTGCGGGCGTCGTGTTCGACGCTATAGCGCCGGAAACTGTAGCCGGGAATCTCCAACCGATAACTGGCGGCGCCGGGCAGCAAGGGCCATTGTTGCTCTCCGCGCACCTGGTCGGCCTTGACCAGGCGTTCGCCCGCCAACCGCCCGTGGCCGTCGAGCAGATACACGTGTTCGGCATTGGCCTCGGCCTGCCAGGCGGGCACCCAGCGTACGGTGACAGCATCCGGACGGTCGGTTTGCAGGTACAGGCTGCCGTCACGGATACCGGTCCACTGCATGGACGCGGCTTGGGCCGAGGTGGCCAAAAGCAGGAAACACAGGCAACCGCTCATTTTGAGCATGCGCTGCACGGGCCTCATCGCGAGCAAGCTCGCTCCCACAGTTGATTTGTGGTGGTCATGAAAATTGTGCTCGGCGCCAGGCTTTTGTGGGAGCGAGCCTGCTCGCGATGGCGCCGTCACACGCAACATCAGCGCCAACTGATCCACCGATTTCGCGAGCAGGCTCGCTCCCACAAGGGATTTGTGGTGCTTACACATACCGGACCCTGTGGGAGCGAGCTTGCTCGCGATGGCGGTTTTGCTGGCAACGGTGTTCACGCGGATTTCCCCAACAGCATCTGGCGCATCGGCAGCAAATCGCTGGGCAGGATAATCAGTGTCTGCCACGGCGCCACGCCGCTCAGGCGGCAATACATCACCAGCATGGCAACGGTCACGCCCAAGTAAGCGATGGACGAAGCGGCGGCGGCGCCGACGATGCCGTAGCTCGGAATCAGGATCAGGTTCAGCGCCAGGTTCAATAGCGCCCCCACGCCCATCAGCAACGAAACGCTGCCGGGGCGGCCCTTGCCCAGCAGGTCCAGGCGCAGGATGCTCGCGTAGCACAACCCGAACACCCCAGGCAGCAGCGCCAGCAGGGCCGGGTACGCCGGTTGATAGGCGATGCCGAACATGGTGACGATCAGCCATTCGCCGACCAGTACCATGCCCAGGCAGGCGGCGAGCATGGCCGTGGCGGTCAGGCGCAAGGCCAGCGGGGTCAGGCGCTTCATGTCTGTGTCTTGCTGCAGCAGGCGTTTCATCAGTGGCGTGGTGACCGCTTCCGGCACGATATGCAGCAGTTCAGCCGCGGCGCTGGCCATGGCGTAGTGCCCCAGCGCCGTGCTGCCCAGCAGTGCACCGATGAACAGGTAATCCGAGCGCATCATCAGTTGCTGGAACAAAAGGTCCGGATGACTGCGGACACCGTAACGCAGCAGTTCGTTCTGGCCGGTGCGATCCCAGCGCAGCGTGAACGCATGATCTCGGCGCAACCACATCCAGCCTGCCAGTACGACCAGGCTCAGGCCCGCCAGCCAGCTGATCAGCGCCGCTTCCAGCGCCGTGTCTTTCCACATCCAGAACAGCGCCACGAACAGCAACAGCGGGACCAGGGATTCCATCAGCCGCAAGGCATTGAACACACCGACGCCACCGGAGGCGTTGTGCAGTGTCAGCAGGCCGCTCTTGAGTACCGCCAGCGGCACGGCCAGCAACAGCAGCCAGGCCAGCAGCCCCAGTTGCAGGGTGATGTCCAGTTCGGCGCCGAACCCGCGCACCAGCGCCACCACCAGCAGCGTCAGCAACCCCGCCAGCAGGCAGCCGAAGACCAGCACGTGGCTGAGCAACAGGCTCATCGAGCGATGCTGCGCCGCCTGATAACCCACGGCAGAATTCAGGCCTCCACTGGTGGTGGCGCTGATCAGGTCCGGCAGGGTGCTCAGCAGTGCCAACAGCCCGCGTTCACTGGGCCCCAGGATCCGTGCCAGCAACACGTTGCGCAGCAGGCGCAGGCCGATCATTGCCAGGCTCGTGCCCATGCTCAACACCAAAAGCCTGATGTAATGTGCGCGATTCATGAACGGGCTCCTTGGCGAATGCGCCAGGCCAACAATTCAGGGTGGCAGGCGTTGCGCTGGCTGACGCCGAAACGCGGCAGGTTCAAAGGGTCGCCATCGTTGCGATACAGCCCGGCCTCGGTGCCCAGGGCGAAGGCAAAACCGTGGGCCGCCACCTGTTGGCGCACGCGAGCGTCGTTATCGCCGTTGGGGTAGCAATACACCGGCAAAGGTTGGGCGCAGCCGTTTTCCAGGGCTGTCCAACTGCGGGTCAGTTCTTCATGCAGGCGCTGGTCGTCCAGCCCGGTCAGGATCGCGTGGCTGGCGCCATGGGGGCCGAAGCGGACCAGGCCGGAATCTTCGAGCAGGCGCACCTGGGGCCAGTCCAGCGCTTGGGGTTGCGAGCCGTGCGGGCAGGCCTGCGTGAGGTCGCTCAAGGTGCGCGGATCGAGGGTCTTGAGGCTTTGCAGATAATGCAGCAGCGCCAGGCTGCGGCGCTCATCGTCGATATCATCGAGCAGCACCGGCAACGGCCGCCCGACGTGTTGCAGCTGCTCGATCAGCGAATGCCGTGCCACCTGTCCGTGGCTGCCCCACAGGGTTTCGCCGATGCTTTCCCACCAGAAGTGCTGGCGACTGCCGACGAAGTCGGTGGACAGGAAAATACTCGCCGGCACCTGGTATTGGCGCAGCAACGGAAAGGCATTCATGGCGTTGTCGCGCCAGCCATCGTCGAAGGTCAGGGCCACTCGCGGCCGGTTGGGGACGCTTTCAGGGTCGGCGAGCAAGAGGGTCATCAGCGGCACACATTCGAAATGCCGTTGCAGCCAGATCAGCAAATGTTCAAACGCATCGGGCCCCACGCACAGCTCGTTGCGATGGGGCAATTCGGCGGCGCGGTCGTTGTTCAACACGCGATGCAACATCAGGATCACGCCGGCGCCACGCAGGGGGTGGCGGCCCAGGGACGTGTTCAGGTACAACCAGCCGCCGGTGCGCTTGAAGACGTGTTTGATCGACATCGGCCCTTCTCCTTAGCGATTCTGCTCGGGGGTCCATTGGCTGTAGCGCTGGCCCCGCAGGAACTGCCAGAGCCCGATACTCATGCCCGCCAGTGTCACCAGCACGAACGCCGCCAGGCGAAAGGGCCGCGGCAACCGGTGGCCGGCGTCCATCAAGCCGACCAGTGCCATGGCGTAGCCGAGCAACTGCGCCACCAGGCTCAGGCGATAGAACGGATGGTCGTCCCACAGCCAGGCGTTGCTCAGCAACAGCGGCAAGAGCAACACCGGCGCCAGGCGGCGGATCAATTTGTGGCTGATCAACCCGATGGCGTAGAGGCCGTGACGCAGCGGGTTAAGTAGCTCCCGGCGCTGGGCCAGGCTCTGCAACCCACCGACGGTGACTCGCTGGCGGCGGCGAAACTGCTTGTCGGCTTCGTCCACGCCCTGGTCGGTCACCCGGGCTGGGGGTACGTAGACGATGGATTTGCCGGCGGCCGGCGCGCAGGTGCTGAGGAAAAAGTCATCGTTGACCTGGGCTGGGATCGGCTGGAACAGAACCCTGCGTAAAGCCAACAGGGCACCGTCGGCCGAGACCATGCAGTCGGTGCGACTCTCCACCCGCCGCAACCAGCCTTCGTAGTGCCGATACAGGCTATCGCCCAGGCTCAGGCCCTTGCCCGGCACGGGAATCTCCATATGGCCGGCACAGGCGCCAACCTCAGGATCCCCTAGCGGTACCAGCAGATGGCCGAGGGTGTCGGGAAACCATTGATTGTCGGCAGCGGTGAACACCAGGATGTCGCCGCTGCTGTGGGCCACGCCGGTATTGAGGGCGGCCGCCTTGCCCTGGCGTGGCAGGTCGAGCACGGTAATCCGCGGGTCGATGACGTTGCGCGCGCAGGCCACCGTGTCGTCCGTGGAACCGTCGCTGGCAAGGATGATTTGCAGCGAGCGCGCCGGGTAATCCTGGGCCAGCAGCGTGCGCAATTTCGCTTCGATGTGCCGCGCCTCGTTATGGGCAGCAATGATGACGCTGACGTCCATGGGCACTGCCGTGATGTAGCGGCGTACCGGAAACAGCGGGGCGAGCAAGGTCAACAGCACGGGGTAGCCGAGGTAGGCGTATACCGGCAGCAACAGGCAAGACCAATACAGATATTCAGCCACGGGCAGGTCTCCTGACGTTCCGTTGGAAAAGATTGAGCAGCAGCGCGGCACCGGTCAGGTGCAGGCGCACCCCGTGCAAGGTCCACAGTTGCAAGGCCAGGCGCGGGTCGCGTTGGCTCTGGCGCAGGCTCAGCACCAAGGCCGGCAATGTGCTGATGAACAACAGCATCAGCCCCAGGCGCGCCTGGCCTTGAAGCAAGGCGATCAGTGCCAGCAAATCCATGCCCCAGGTGCCAATGGACAGCGCGGGAAACCGCAGCAGGCGCAGGCTCGGCCCGTGGCTGCGCAACAACTGCCAGTGACTGCCCTGGCGCCACAGCTCCTTGCTCATCCATTCGCGCCAGCTGCCTTCATAGCCCCAGTGCAGGGCCACGCTTTCGTTGACCAGCAACAACTGCGCACCGGCTTGGCGCAGGCGCAGGGAGAAATCCTTGTCTTCACCCGTGCGCAGGGTCTCGTCGAAACCGTCGACCCGTTCGAACCAGGCGCGACGCATCAACAGATTGGCGCTGGGTAACCATTGCACGCGATGCAAGGGGCGGGAGCCCGGACGCTGACTGCGGCGCTGCCAAGCCTGTGCAAACCACGGCGCTTGGCCGGGCGTATCCAGGTCAAGCGCCAGCACATCGCCCTGGCGGCCTTCCATTTCGAGCAGTGACTTGAGCCAGTCGGCCGGCATTTCCATGTCGGCGTCGATGAACGCCAGCCATTCCCCACTGGCGACCGCCGCGCCACGGTTGCGCAGGGCACCGATGTGCACGCCAGGTACGATCAACACCCGCGCGCCCAGCTCATTGGCGATGCGCGGACCGTGGTCGTCGGAGCCGTTGTCCACCACGATCAACTCGCAATCCAGCCGCGCCTGGCGAGCCGCTTCCAGCGCCGCCAGCAGTGTACGGCCGATGTGCCGGGCCTCGTTGTACATCGGGATAATGATGCTTACGCGGCTCATGAACGGGCCTCCTGCGGCTCGGCCTGTTCGGCGTCGTAGCGCAAAATGCTGGTCAAGGCGAGCATGATCCACAGCAACTTGTGGTTCGGCGCGCTGAGGAATATCAGGAACAACGCCAGCGACAGGAAACTCATGCCCAAGTGCGTCAGCAGGTCCGCCTGGGCCCAGTCCCGGCGCTGGAGCCAGAGTTGGCGCGCGCGCATCAGGTTATAGAGGCCCAGCCCAATCGTAGCGACAAACATCAAGCCGCCTGGTACGCCGATTTCGCTGAAGATTTCCAGGTAGGTGTTATGGGCCTGGCGGTACAGATCGCCCATTTTGCGATTGGCCGAGAATGCCTTCGCGTAGCCGGTGGGGGCGTAGTGCTGCGGAAACGTCCCGGGGCCGGAACCGAGAATCGGATTTTCTCGGATCATCTGGCTGCCCACCACAATGTAGGAGGCGCGACGACCCAAGGAACCGTCCTTGTGGGCATTGGTGCCGGAACTGAGGATGCTCAACGACTGGATGCGTGCCACGTAGCCAGCCGGCATCACGGCGACTGTCACCGGAACCATGAGTGCCAGGCCGAGCATCGCGAACCCCAGGTGCCGAGGACGTATGCGAGGTAGCTGCGCCCGATAGTGATACAAGCCGATCATCAGACTGAGCAACAGCACAACCAGCCCTGAACGCGATTCGGTCTTGGTCATCCCGCCCAACAACAGGATGAAAGCGCCACCCCAGAACAACCGGTGCAACAGGTTCTGGCTGCGTAGGGTCAGCAGCAATGCCAGCGGTACGGTAAAGGCAATCAACAGTGCAAAGGCGTTCGGGTCTTCCAGCAACCCCGAGGCGCGGCCCTGATCCTGGTACCGGGCTGAAAACATCGCGAGCACGCAGGCCGTGGCGACGCTCACCGTCATCAGCCGGGCGAACATATCCAGGTTCAGCTCGCGGCCGATCAGCAGCGCGATCACAAACAGAATCAGCCCTACGGCGAGTTCACGCAGATGCGTCAGGGACACGCCGATGTTTTCCGAGATCAACAGGCTCAGGCCATACAACGCCATGAAGCCGAGTAACGGCTTCCAGATATTGCTGCGCAAGCGCGTCCCTGGGATCTGGTGCAAGGCCAACTGCAGCATCAGGATCAGGATCAGCGCTATGCCGAGGAATTTGCTGCCGGAAAACGCGTTGTCCTTGAACAGGCCTTCGAACGGCAGCAGCGCGGCAATGCCTAGCAAACCCCAGCTGGGCTTGCGGTACAGCATGGCGACGCCCACCAGGCCGAACACTGCGCCTGGTGCCAGGAACGGATAAGGACTGGCCAGCAATGCCAGGCAGACCAGCCCCAGCAGACTGACGATCGAGAGCGCGACGATCATGGTCGAGCCTCCCGTGCCGTGCGGATATAGAGTTGTGACCAGCGTTCGGCCAGCGTGCGCAGGTCGTAGCGGTCGCGTTGGGTGCACCGCGCGTTGTCGGCGAGGATTCGCGCCAGGGGCGGTTCGCTGAACAGCGTTTCGATTTGGCGGGCCAGCGCCTCGCTGTCGGCCGGTGTAGCGAGCAGGCCGTTGTGGCGGTCTTGCAGGATATCGGGAATGCCGCCGACGCCGAACGCCACCACCGGCACGCCGGCCTGCATGGCTTCGAGCAGGATCATCGGCGTGCCTTCGGTGCGTGAACTGATCACCAGCGCATCGAGGCGGCTCCACCAGCCGTCCATGTCTGTCTGATAACCAGGCAGTTCGATGCGTGTGGGCAGCCCGGCATCGGTGATGCGTTTGAGCAAGGACTGGCGTTCCGGGCCGTCGCCAAGCATCACCGCGTGCAGCGACGCATGGCGCTGGCACAGCGGGATCATCGCGTCGAGGAACAGGTCCGGGCCCTTCTCGCTGCTCAACCGACCGACGTAGCCGACCCGCCAGCGCTGCCTGTCGGCGTGGTGGGGCAGCGGCGTCGTGACGGCGGGCAGGCCGTTGGGGATCACATCGAGTTTTTCCGCTTTCACGCTGGCCTGGCGGTGCAGCGCCGCGATGCTTTCGGCCACGCAAACCACCCGCTTGACCGGTGCGGTACGGCACAGTTGCAGGCTCAGCCACGTATAGAACCGCTGCTTTGGACTGCGCGGCGTGAAGCCGTGCTGGGTAATCACCAGCGGCAGGCGCAGCATAGTGGCCGCCGACCAGCCGAACAACAGACCCTTGAAGTTGTGGGTATTGATCAGTGGTCGCTCGGCGCGCCGTTGCCGCAAATGTTGCAACAACTCGGCCCAACTGGCGCAGTGGTGGCAATCGACTCCGGCCTGGCGGAACCGCGTGATCAAGGTCGGCGGCGCCGCCAGGAACACCACCTGATGTTGGCCGGGTGTCGCCAGGCAATGATCGAGCAGCATCCGCTCGGCCCCATAGAAGCCGCCGCTGTCGAGCAAATGAATGATCGACAAGGGGCTGTCATGGCGGGACGGGCCGAACGGCGCGTTCAATTTCTCACCCAATGGACAAGGCTGGGCAGGCTCCAGTTGCGGTGTGGATTGATCTGCTCGGGTGACTGCTCGTTGATCACCAGCAAGACCGGCAGATCCAGTTGCTGGCTGATTTGCGCTGGGTGCTTGAAGCGATGGTCGAAGAACTCACGCACATAGACCAGGGCGATCGCCAGCAGCAGGCCACTGAACATGCCGAAGACAATGATCAGCATCGGCTTGGGAAAGGCCGCGGCGGTGGGTTCGAACGGCGGGCTCAGGACCCGGGCGTTGGACAGGTCGTTGTCCAGCGAACGCGCGGTGCTGGCCTCGGCAAAGCGGTGGGCATAAGTCGAGAAGGCCGCATGCAGGGCGTTGATCTCGGTGTCCATCTGCCGCAGCTTGCTCTGGGTTTCCTGCAACTGGTGGATGCGTTCCTTGAAGGCTGCGATGCGTTCGACTTTCTGATTGATCACCGAGCTGACCACCGCCAGGTCGGTGGTGCGTTCCTGGATGCGGTTGTTCACCACTTTGAGGAACTGCTGGCGCGTGCGCACGATCTGCTCCCGGGCCAGCAGCATGGGTTCGCTGCTGGGCTGGAAGATCGCCAGGTCGTTCATGTAGCGGCTCACCTGGCTGGTCAATTGCTCGCCCATTTGCCGGATTTCCCGGTCTTCGAAGGCGATGTTGTCCACGGAGGTGGTGAAGGTGAACGGGAAGGTGTAGTCGTTGAACCGCGAGCTGTTCGCCGCCGCCAGGCTGGTCTTGAGGTAATCGAGCCAGCGTTGGCTTTGCAGCAGGCGATCCCGGTACAGGTTCAGGGCCTGCTCCTCGGTGTTGATCGCATTCAAGCGGAACGTGATTTCTTCCTTGGGATCGGAAGAGCCGACGTCTTCAAGCAGCGTCAGGCGGTTGCCTTCCAAGCCGTCAAGGCGCGTCTGGTATTGGGCTTTCTTCTGCTCGTAGAAGGTCTGCGGCAGTTCGATCGACTGCAGGTCCTGGCGGTTGCTGAGGTAGTTCTGCAGCAGTTGCGCCACGAACCGGGTGCCTTGGGCCGGGTCGCCGAAACTGTAGACAATGGAGATGACGTTCGAGCCGGGCAGCGTCTCGATCTTCAGGTTTTCGATGGCCTCGTCGGTCAGGGTATCGAGCACGGTGTCGCGCACCGGATCGACCTCAAGCCCCAGGCCATCGCGCAGCGGATTGACGACGTACTCGCGCAGGGGCTGGGTGATGTAGCGCTTGAGCGGTTCGCTCACCCATTTGTTGAGAATGCCGGGGCTTGGGGTGTATTCACCCTGTTCGCGCAGGACACTGATGGTCTGCCGGATCAGCGCCGGCGAGCGCAGGATATTGCTCTCGGTTTCCATGTCCGCCAGGGACGGCGGGATGAAGGTGGCGTTTTCCTGGTTCAGCGACGTGGTGGCGTCGCCCTGGGAGAGCTTTTTCGACTGGACGATCACCTGGGCGGTGATGTCGAAGCTCTGCTTGAGCATCAACGGCAGCACCAGGGCGATCATGGCGAAAATCAGGAAGACGCGCTTCACCCACTGCTTGTTGGCAAAGAAGATCCTGAAGAACTCGTGCAGATAGTTTTCCTTGGGGGTCATGATCATTCACCTGGGGCAGTTGCCGCTGCTGTCGTTGTCGAGGTCGTAGCCGAAGCTGACGCCAACGCCCTGGAACAGCACCACATCGGCCAGTTGCCTGGCCATTTCACCGGCTTTGGCCAAGCCGGTCTTGGGCACATACAGCATGTCTTCCGGTTGCAGGTAGGCGATCTGCGAGGCGTCACCGCTCAGGGCCTTCTCCACGTCGTAGTGGCGGGCTTCAACCTGATTGCCGTTGCGACGCATGATCACCACCGAGTCGAGCCTGGCCTTGACGTTGGTGCCACGAGCCAGGGTCAGGGCCTCGAGGACCGAGATCGGCCGGCGGATCGGGTAGGAACCGGGTTGCGCCACTTCGCCGAGGACATAGATCTCGTTGCCGGCGGTGGACTTGAGCAGCACATCCACCGTCATGTGGCCGGGCAGTTGCGCGTAGCGCTCGTTGAGGAAGGTTTCCAGTTGGGTGACGGTCATGCCTTGCAACGGCACCGAGCCGATTTCCGGGAAGCTGGCGTAGCCATCCCGGCCCACGATGATTTCCCGGCTCATGCCCGTGGCCGGGTGGGTCAGGGTGTTGCGCAAGTTCGTCTCGCCGGACAGCGGGCTCGTCACCAGAACGGTCAATTGGTTGCGGTTGGGTTGGAACAGCTTCTTCTGGAGGTAGGCACGCTGCACCGCCAGGCGGGCTTCGTCGGTGGGCAGGCCGGCGACTTTCACCGAGGTGTTGGCGCCCGGCAGTTCGATGCTGCCGTCGGGCATCACCTGTTGCGTGCCGTTGAGCTGGCTGGCGGCGGTGAAGTTCAAGGCAACCTGATCGCCAGGTTGCACTCGATAAGCCTGGGACGAGGTCGTGTCGATGTGAAAAATCACATCCAGCACATCCTGGGGCCTCAGGGTTTGTTCGACCCTGGGCATGTCCGTGGCCTGGGCGTTGGCCGGCGCGGCCGTGAGGATCTGCACCGGCATCGAGCGGGTATCGGTGGTGCTGGAGCAACCGGCAAGCGGCAGCAACAGCAGGACAAGCATCTTGGCGTTCATCTCGTCATCCTTTTGCAGGCTTACAGGTTGTTGTAGAGCCACTTGGGCATGTAGTACTTGCGGCGGTTGAACACGCTGCCGACCACTTTCGAGCCGGCTTTTGAAAGGCGCTGACGGGCGGCCTGGGCCACTTCCCAGCGGGTGTCTTCACCGCGCACCACCAGCACCACGCCATCCACCTGGGTGCTGAGCACCAGGGTGTCGCTGGCCGAATACACCGCGTCGCCGTCGATCACCACAAAGCGGTATTGCGCCGCCAGTTGCCTGAACAACGGGCGCAGGCGCTCGGGGCTCAGGTGGTCAGCATTACGGCCGAGGCGACCGTGGGGCAGCACGTCGAAGGGCAGGCTGGACGCCTGCACCACGCAATCCTGCAACAGGGGCGGGGCAAGGCTGTTGAACAGCAGGTCGGTGAAGCCGCGCTCCTTGTGCAACGACAGCTGTTGGCTGAGGTTGCGCGGTGACTGGCTGGCATCCACCAGCAGGACGCGACCGTTGCTCATCTGAGCCAGTTGCGCGGCCAGCGCCATGGCGCTGGTGCTGGTGCCGGTACCGGTGTTGGCGGACGTCAAGAGCAGGATCCGCAGGGAAGGGTCGAGCACGGTCGAGGTCAGGTTGGTCTCGCTCGGGCTGGCTATGGTCAGGATATTCGTTGAACCGTCCATTTAACTCGCTCCGTGGCCGCTGAAAACTTTGAAGGGGGTTAGCATCAGGATCTTCAAATCCAGCCACAGGCTTTGTTCAGCGATGTAGCTGAGGTCCAATTCCACGCGCTGGTCGAAGTCGATATTGCTGCGCCCGGATATCTGCCACAGGCCGGTCATGCCGGGGTAGATGCTCAGGCGCACAAGATGGTTGTCCTTGTAGCGATAGGCGTTGAACGAGGTCGGCCGCGGACCCACCAGGCGCATGTCGCCGGTCACTACGTTGATCAGGTTCGGCAGTTCGTCGAGGCTGCTGCGCCGCAGGAATCGGCCGATGGGCGTGATGCGCGGGGCGTTGTCGATCTTGAAATCGATGGCATCGGCGCCGTGTTTGTTGAGGTGGCGCAGCGACTCCTTGAGAGCCTCGGCGTCGGCGACCATGGTGCGGAATTTGTACATGCCGAACACCCGCCCGCGATAACCGGTGCGCTTCTGTATGAACAGCACCGGGCCCGGGCTGGAAAATTTGACCAGCAGTGCCAGGCCCAGCAACAGCGGGCAGAACACCACCAGGATCGCCAGCGCGCCGAGGCAGGCCACGACACGGTTGGTGCGCGAGACCGTCCAGGGCCGGCCGCCGTCGCGACCGGTCAACCATCCACGGCCCTGGCGGTGGATGGCCGCGTCCAGGCGCCTGCGGTGGTCGGGATCGACACGTTTGTCGCGCCCGGGGGCGTTGATCTCGATGGCTTGTTCATGTCGGGTCATAGACTCCTCCGCTGAGGTTGGGCCGCGAGCGGCGCGTGGGCAGGCAGTGGGTAGTAATCGAGGAACCACTGGATGAAACGACCCAGGCCGTCGTCCAGTGCGATGCACGGCCGGAAACCGGTGGCCCGTGCCAGGTCACTGGCATCGGCGCAGGTGTTGAGCACATCGCCGGCTTGCAGGGGCAGCAGTTCGATGCGGGCGGTTCGTCCCAGGTGTTTTTCCAGCAGCGCGACGTAGGTGCGCAGCGCCACCGGGTGCTGGCCGCCGATGTTGTAGATCCGCCAGGGCGCGCGGCTGGTGGCCGGGTCCGGTTGTTCGTGGTCCAGCAAAGGCGTGACCTGGGGCGCACGGTCGATCAGGCGGGCGATGCTTTCGACGATGTCGTCGATGTAGGTGAAATCCCGCTGGTGCTCGCCGTGGTTGAACAGTTGCAGCACCCGGTCTTCGGCGATGGCGCGGGCAAACTGGATCGGCGACATGTCCGGCCGGCCCCAAGGGCCGTACACCGTAAAGAAGCGCAGGCCGGTGCAGGGAATGCCAAACAGGTGGCTATAGCTGTGGGCCATCAGTTCGTTGGCTTTTTTACTCGCCGCATACAGCGATAACGGGTGGTCGACGTTGTCCTGGACTGAATAAGGAATGCGCGTGTTCGCGCCGTACACCGAGCTCGAGGAGGCGTAGATCAAGTGCTTGACCGGGTACCGACGGCAGTTTTCCAGGATGTTCAGGATCCCGGTGATGTTGCTGTCGACATAGGCCTGGGGGTTTTCCAGGGAGTAGCGCACGCCGGCCTGGGCCGCGAGGTGAATCACCACGTCCGGGCGTCGGGTTTGGAACAGTTCATCAATGGCCGGCGCGTCGGCCAGGTCGAGCCGCGCCAAGGGGAAGCTGCCGACCTGGCCGTTCACCCAGGCCACGCGGTCGTGCTTGAGCTGCGGGTCGTAGTAGTCGTTGAAGTTATCCAGCCCGCACACCCGATGGCCGTCGCGCAGCAGCCGCAGCACGACGTGGGCCCCGATGAAACCGGCTGCGCCGGTGACCAGGATGTTCATGCTTGTGGCCCTGGCGCCGGGGTGCCGGGCACGGTGTGCCGCAGCCCGATACCGCGATACAACAGCCCGGCGGCGGCCAGGTGTTCGGGGTTGTACAGGTTGCGGCCATCGATGATCACCCGGGCGCGCAACTTGCTGGCCAGCAGGTCGAAATCCACCACGCGAAAGTTCTTCCACTCAGTGCAAATCACCAGGGCATCGGCGTCTTCCAGGGTGTCATCACGGGGCGCGCAGAGGTTGAGGTCTTTGCGATAGCCGTAGAGGCGACGGCATTCGGACATGGCTTCCGGATCGTAGGCCTGGACCCGTGCGCCTTCGCGCCACAGGGCTTCCATCAGGTAGCGGCTGGGGGCTTCGCGCATGTCATCGGTGTTGGGCTTGAACGCCAGGCCCCAGATGGCAATCGACTTGCCGGCCAGGCCATCCTGGAACTGCTTGGCCAGTTTTTCGAAGAGGATGTGCCGCTGGCTGTCGTTGACGTCGGTGACGCTGCGCAGCAGGCGCAGTGGCATGCCGCTTTGTTCGGCGGTGTGCAGCAGGGCCCGCAGGTCCTTGGGAAAGCACGAACCGCCAAAACCGCAGCCGGGGTAGATGAAGTGATAGCCGATGCGCGGGTCCGAGCCGATGCCTTTGCGCACCGCTTCGATGTCGGCGCCCAGCCGTTCGGTGAGGTTGGCCAGTTCGTTCATGAAACTGATGCGGGTGGCGAGCATGGCGTTGGCGGCGTACTTGGTCAGTTCGGCGCTGCGGTTGTCCATGAACATCAGTTTTTCGTGGTTGCGGCAGAAGGGCGCGTAGAGCTCCGTCATCTGGTCGCGGGCCACCGGATCGGCGGTGCCGACAATGATCCGGTCCGGACGCATGCAATCGGCCAGGGCGCTGCCTTCCTTGAGAAACTCGGGATTGGACACGACGCGTACGTTCAGCTGTTTCAGGCCGCGCCGGGCCAATGCCTGGCGGGCGCATTCGGCCACCTTGGCGGCGGTGCCCACCGGCACCGTGGACTTGATGACCAGGGTGCGGTCGCTGTCCATGAAATCGGCGATCTGCCGGGTGACCGCCAGCACATGGCTCAGGTCGGCCGAGCCGTCTTCATCGGCGGGCGTGCCGACGGCGATGAAGATCAGCTCGCCATGATTGACCGCGTCGCTGGCCTGGGAGCTGAACGACAAGCGTCCGGCCTTGATGTTGTCTTCGAGAAGATTGGACAGTCCCGGCTCGCTGATGGTTGGCACAGCCTGTTGCAGTTGCCGGATCTTGTTCGGGTCGATATCGATGCATAAAACGCGGTGTCCGACGGCGGCCATTGCAGCCGCCTGGATCAGCCCGACATACCCCGTACCAAATACGCTCACGTCCATTTTTGGCGCGCCTCGCAAACCGAATGATGTAACTCGGATGAAACTGTTTAGAGGGGTATAGCGCAGCTTCAGAAAAGCGTGTCAGCAAAATGACAGTTGTCAGTGTTGGCAATTCATGTGAAATCGGGCCTTTTGATATCAAGTCATTGACTGTTCTAGCAAAGTGGCTGTTTTACTGGGGATGTCCGGCATTTAACAAAGCGATAAACGGTCGTTATCCATAGATTTTTATATTTCGTTACCTATTTTCGTGTCGTTTTTGGGGTAACTTTTTTTTGACGCGTGTTGTGGGTGGACGTTTCTTGCGCTTTGAAAACCGGCTGCTAACGTGCAGGAACGAAGTGCTTTTGACACCGCGATCCGGTCGAGGAAAACATGGCCCGCTACCTCAAGGAATTGCTCCTGCTTTTGTACCTGCTCAAGGGGTACGACGCTTACCTCGACCGTCTCGACGCGTTGGGCCTGGGCTTGGCGACCGTGCTGTTCGGCGCCATGTTCGTGGTGCTGGTGCTGGCGCTGTGGTTGAGCGCCTACATCCGCCAGACGTTAGTGAGGCATGTGTTTGCCTTGGCGTTGTTTGTTTCGGCGGTGTTTTTCGAGGTGTACACCCAGGTCACGGACAGCTACCTGACCTACAGCCAGTTCGTTTCGCTGGTGTACTCGGGAGGTTTTATCCAGGAGGCTGCCTATCAATACCGCGAGGTGATCATCAACGCGGTGATCGGTGGCTTGTTGCTGTTGTTCGGCATCGCTCTCAAGCCTCGACGAACGCTGCGAGTGCCCGGTTATCTGCCTGTGGTCGCGCCCGTGCTGGGGGTGATGTTGCTCAGTGGCGTGTTGTTCGTGCGGGCGGGCGAAGGTGCGCGCGGCCTGCCGGTGATGTACACGCCGTTGGCCTATTTGAATCTCTTGGCCTACGAGTCCTTGCACAGCACGATCGGTCCCCGGGAGCCGGTCACCCTAACGCGGCGATCATCCTTGATCGAGCAGGACATAGTGCTGATCATCGACGAAAGCGTCGGCGGCAATTACCTGGATATCAACACCCCGTTTGGCGTGCGCAGCGGCCTGAAGACACCGCCCGAGGGCGTGGATATGTTCAATTTCGGCTACGCGGCGTCCATTGCCAATTGCAGCGCCGACACCAATGTCACCTTGCGCTACGGGGGGACGCGGACCGACTACATACGCATCAACAGCACTCGGCCGTCGATCTGGCAGTACGCCAAAAAGGCCGGCTTGCGTACCGTCTACATCGACGCCCAGCGCACCGGTGGCAACTTGCAGAACCTGATGACCGAGTTGGAAAAGCAGGACATCGATGAATTCGTCCAATTCGACCAGACCCGCGTGCGCGACCGCGACATGGCGGCGGCGGCGAAGTTGATCGAACTGCTGGACGATCACCAGGCTGAACTGGTGGTGATCAACAAGGTGGGGGCGCATTTCCCGGTACACGACAAATACCCCGACGACTTCATGAATTACCGCCCGGCCTTGCCGCGCGGGCAGTACCAGGAAGTGGCCGATACCGGCAGCCGCGACGGCTTCGATGGGCAGAAAGATGACTGGTTGCTGTACCGCAACGCGTACCAGAACACCTTGCAGTGGAACGTTGGCGAGTTCTTCAAGCGAGTCTTCCAGCAGGCCGACTTGAGCCGAGCGGTGCTGATCTACACCTCCGACCATGGCCAGGATCTGCACGAGCGTGGCAATCCTGGGCTCAACACTCATTGCGGTGGCGACCCGATGCCTGAAGAGGGGTTGGTGCCGTTGGTGGTGATCCAGGGTCGCCAATTCAATAGTCTTGATTGGCGTGGCGCCTGGGCGCGGAACAAGGATCGTTCGAGCCACTACAACATCTTTCCGACGCTGTTGCAGTTGATGGGGTATGACCCGGTTGGGGTTGAATCGGTTTATGGCAGGTCGTTGAGCCAGCCGACGGAGGATGAGTTTACGTTCAACTATCGTTTCAATGCGCGGTTGGGGGCGAAACCGGAGTGGAAGCATATTGACCTGGACCATATCGTGACGCCGCCTGCCGGCCAGGCCGAAATGGCGGCGGGGCATTGATTGAAGGCCCCTATGCGCTGGGCTCTTTGTGGGAGCGAGCTTGCTCGCGATGGCGGAGGGTCAGTTTGCGATGATGTTGGATACCCACAAGGTCTTGCACGACCCTGTGGCGAGGGAGCTTGCTCCCGCTGGGTCGCGCAGCGGCCCCAAAAAAAGCGATGAGCGCTGCGCACTCAAGCGGGAGCAAGCTCCCGCGCCACAGGACCGTGGTGCTCCCGAAACCCTTGTGGGAGCGAGCTTGCTCGCGATAGCA
>NZ_JABAEE010000104.1:0-17564 GCF_023701885.1 Pseudomonas sp. CG7
GAATAGATCCCGGCCTACGAGATGATCCGTTTCTCGGTGAACATCATGCGCGGTTGCTTTGGTGGCTGCACCTTCTGCTCGATCACCGAGCACGAAGGCCGGATCATCCAGAACCGTTCCGAAGAGTCGATCATTCGCGAGATCGAAGAGATCCGCGACAAGGTTCCAGGTTTCACTGGGGTGATTTCCGACCTCGGCGGGCCGACCGCGAACATGTACCGCATTGCCTGCAAGAGCCCGGAAATCGAATCCGCGTGTCGCAAGCCGTCCTGTGTGTTCCCTGGCATCTGCCCTAACCTCAATACCGACCATTCTTCGCTGATCCAGCTGTACCGCAGCGCCCGGGCCTTGCCTGGGGTGAAGAAGATCCTGATCGCTTCTGGCCTGCGCTACGACCTGGCGGTCGAGTCGCCGGAATACGTCAAGGAGCTGGTGACCCACCACGTCGGCGGTTACCTGAAGATCGCCCCGGAACACACCGAGGAAGGTCCGCTCAACCAGATGATGAAGCCGGGCATCGGCAGCTATGACAAGTTCAAGCGGATGTTCGAGAAGTACACCAAGGAAGCCGGGAAAGAGCAGTACCTGATTCCGTACTTCATCGCCGCCCACCCGGGCACCACCGACGAAGACATGATGAACCTGGCGCTGTGGCTCAAGGGCAACGGCTTCCGGGCCGACCAGGTGCAGGCGTTCTATCCGTCGCCGATGGCCACCGCCACCGCCATGTATCACTCGGGCAAGAATCCGCTGCGCAAGGTCACCTATAAGAGCGCCGGGGTGACCATCGTCAAGAGCGAGGAGCAGCGCCGCCTGCACAAGGCTTTCCTGCGGTATCACGACCCGAAAGGCTGGCCGATGCTGCGCGAAGCGCTGACCCGCATGGGCCGCGCCGACCTGATCGGACCGGGCAAGAACCAGTTGATTCCGTTGCACCAGCCGGCCACCGACAGCTACCAGAGCGCCCGTCGCAAGAACTCGACGCCAGCTGGTAGCCACAAGGTGGGCAAGGAAACCACCAAGATCCTGACCCAGCACACCGGCCTGCCGCCGCGGGCCAGCGACGGTGGCAACCCATGGGACAAGCGCGAGCAGGCCAAGGCCGCGGCATTCGCCCGCAACCAGCAAGCCGCCAAGGAACGCAAGGATGCCGCCAAGGGCAAGGGACCGAAACCAGCGCGCAAGCCCGTCGTGCCGCGCTGATCGCCCTGCCGCCTCGCAAAACGCCAGCCTTGAGTGCTGGCGTTTTGCTTTCTAGCGGCGGTGCTGGCCGTTTGTTATCGTGGCGCCCGCATAGCCTTTGTGGCGAGGGAGCTTGCTCCCGCTGGGCTGCGAAGCGGCCCCAAACAATCCCATACAAGGTTTCCAGCTAGACCGTGCCGCCCGGTTTACGACGGCTTCGCCGCCGAGCGGGAGCAAGCTCCCTCGCCACAGTATTGTGTGTGGATAAAGACTTACTTTTTCCGATTCTCAAGGACGATTCATATGAGCACTCCGTTACCCGGCATCGGCATGGACAACAGCATCTCCCAAATGATGGCCCGCCGCCGCATTGAAAGCCAAATCAACCTGCCACGCCTGTTTGCCTCCATTGATGCCGATCCGAGTATCGTCGGTGCAGGCGTGGTGTATATCGACGCCGAGTTCAATGTAGTGACCCTGCGTGAGTTCAAGCCGATCTGCAGCATCAAGCCCAAGCGGATCATTTTGCGCGAGGCGCAGAAATACATCGCGCCGGCTCAGTTCGCTCAGCAGGTCCAGGACAATCCACGGGAATCGCGATTGGTCGGCGAAGCGATCAATACGTCCTTGTCGTGCGCGGGGGCCGTTATCGGTTGGGTCGTGGTCCTCAGCGGTTCTGTAGCTATCCCATTTTCAGCAGGGGCCAGCACCGCGATCGCTGTGTTGGGTTATACCGCCGCCGCGGCCAGCACTGCGCAATGTTTTGCGAGCGGTTATCGCATGCGCAATGAAATCAGTAACCCGGCACTAAACGATCAGCTCGACAGTGAGGCCTGGTACCAGAACACCATGATTGTGCTGGATGCTGCGGCGTTGGTTGGGGTCGGGGCATCGTCGCTGACGACTCTCAAACTGGTCAGGTTGAATAAAGCTGCCACGGGCAAAAGTGTGAGGGAGGTGCTCCGGGGTCTGAACCGACAGGAGCGAGCAAAACTGACCAAAGAATTGCTGAGTATCCAAGACCCTCGCCTGACCTCCAAACTGCTCAAACTCAAGCAGTTGTCTGGCGAGCTACCCAAGCGCTTTACGCCCACTCAAGTCAGGCATGCCACCGTCACACAGATTCGGGATGCCCTGGGAGCCGCCATCGGCTTCACTGGAAGCGCGATTTCCGGGAATGTCCGGACCATTGCAGTGGGGTTGTACGAGGAGATCGAAGAATGAATGGACAGCCCAGTGTTCGGGGTTTTCTCATCCAATATTTTCCGGTCTTCATGGGCGCGATATTTGCGTCGGGCTTCGCTCTGGTTTTTGCTGTTCCCCTTTTTTTTGAAAGTTATTTTCAAGATCTTTCATTGGCGGATAACGTGAAGTGGTCTTTTTTTGGGGGCGTCGCGCTTACGCTTGTCATCGTGCATTGCAACTTCATGATTGCTCGTGGGCGCCCCGTTTGGATGTGGCCGATGGTTGGAGTCTTGGGGCTGTGTTTTTTTGGCGTCCTGCCCACGATCGCTTATCGGCCTGATAGGTTGATTTACAGTTTGAGCCTGCTGTTCCCGTTGCTTGCGTTGCTGCTGCTCAACAGCAGACGCCACCGGGAGATGCGCGGCAAACTGGTAGAAGTCCGCCGTCAGCGCGAACTCATCATCCAGGCCGCCAAGGCCCCACGCCCGCGCCGTTGAGTCAATTCGCACGGCCAGCGCCGCATTTATGTGCATTGCGTTGCAGATGAATTCGGGCATCGCGCGTTTTTAGTGCTCTACTGCCTTGAGTAGACAAAGAAAGTGTCCGGCCTGCCTGCATGGCATAAGTCTTGCGCCGCTTTCGTTACCGCTCAGGCTCGCAGGAGGCACGTCGTGTCGATCCATGTCGCATTGCATCACGTCACGCATTACCGCTACGACCGCGCGGTCGAACTCGGCCCGCAGATCGTTCGCCTGCGCCCGGCGGCCCACAGCCGCACGCGGATCCTTTCCTATGCGCTGAAGGTTTCGCCCGAGCAGCATTTCATCAACTGGCAGCAGGACCCCCAGGGCAATTACCTGGCGCGGTTGGTGTTTCCCGAGAAAACCCGGGAGATGCGGATCGAAGTCGACCTGCTGGCGGAAATGGCGGTGTTCAATCCGTTCGACTTCTTCCTCGAGCCCTACGCCGAGAAGATTCCGTTCGCCTACGCGGCTGACGAACGCAAGGAGCTGGCGCCTTACCTGGAAACCCTGCCGCTGACGCCGAGGTTCCAGGCTTATCTGGACGGTATCGACCGTACGCCGTTGCCGGCGGTGGATTTCCTGGTGGCGCTCAACCAGCGCCTGAGCGAAGACATCAACTACCTGATCCGCATGGAGCCCGGTGTCCAGACCCCGGAGCACACCCTTGAGCACGCGTCCGGCTCGTGCCGCGACTCGGCGTGGCTGTTGGTCCAGTTGCTGCGAAACCTCGGCTTGGCCGCGCGGTTTGTCTCCGGTTACCTGATCCAGTTGACCGCTGACGTGAAGAGCCTCGATGGCCCGTCCGGCACCGACGTGGATTTCACCGACCTGCATGCCTGGTGCGAGGTCTACCTGCCCGGTGCCGGCTGGATCGGCCTGGATGCGACCTCTGGGTTGTTCGCCGGTGAAGGACACATTCCGTTGGCCTGTAGTCCCGATCCGTCCTCGGCGGCACCGATCAGCGGCCTGGTGGAACCGTGCGAGTGCGAGTTCAGCCACGAAATGTCCGTCGAGCGGGTCTGGGAAGCGCCGCGGGTAACCAAGCCTTACACCGATGCGCAATGGCTGGCGATCCAGGCCCTGGGGCGGCAGATCGATGCCGACCTGCTGGAGGGCGACGTGCGCCTGACCATGGGGGGCGAACCGACCTTTGTCTCCATCGATGACCCGGACGGCGCCGAGTGGAACACCGCGGCACTTGGGCCGGACAAGCGCCGGCTCTCCGCCGAGCTGTTCCAGCGCATGCGCAACCACTACGCGCCCAAGGGGTTGGTGCATTTCGGCCAGGGCAAGTGGTACCCCGGCGAGCAATTGCCGCGTTGGTCGCTGAATTGTTATTGGCGGCGCGACGGGGTGCCGATCTGGCACAACAGCGCGTTGATCGCCGACGAGCAGCAAGATTACGGCGCCGATGGCGAACTCGCTGGACGCTTCCTGGCAAGCGTTGCCGAGCGTTTGAAAATTCCTGCGCGGTTCGTGTTCCCGGCCTACGAAGATAATTTCTATTACCTCTGGCGCGAAGGTGCGTTGCCTTCGAACGTCACGGCCGAGGACCCGCGCCTGGAGGATGCCTTGGAGCGTGCGCGGTTGCGCAAGGTCTTCAGCCAGGGCCTGGACACGGTCATCGGCCAGGTCCTGCCGTTGGCCCGCACCGCCAAGGGCGATCAATGGCAAAGCGGTCGCTGGTACCTGCGGGACAACCACTGTCGCCTGGTGCCGGGGGATTCGCCCCTGGGCTATCGCTTGCCGCTGGCGTCCCAGCCTTGGGTGACGGCGGCCGAGTACCCGTTCATCCATCCCACCGACCCGAACCAGGCCTTGCCCGAACTGCCCGGCACCGAGCAGTTGGCGCGTCACGGCGAGTCGGCGGCCGAGCAGGAGCGTGTCCCGGAGATCGACAAATCCGCCGCCTGGCTGACCCGCACCGCCTTCTGTGCCGAGGCCCGCGAAGGTCGGCTTTATCTGTTCATGCCGCCGCTGGAGCGGGTCGAGGATTACCTGGAGTTGGTCAGTGCCATCGAGGCGACGGCTGAGGAGCTGCACTGTCCGGTGCTGGTGGAGGGCTACGAGCCGCCAAGCGACCCGCGCCTGAGCAATTTCCGCATCACCCCCGACCCTGGTGTGATCGAGGTCAACGTGCAGCCCTCGGCAAGCTGGGATGAGCTGGTCGAACGCACTGAGTTTTTGTACGAAGAAGCGCGACAGACCCGGCTGACCACCGAGAAATTCATGATCGATGGCCGGCACACCGGTACCGGTGGCGGCAACCATTTCGTACTGGGTGGCGCGACACCGGCGGATTCACCGTTCCTGCGGCGTCCCGACCTGCTGCGCAGCCTGATCAGCTACTGGCATAACCACCCGTCGTTGTCCTACTTGTTTTCCGGATTGTTCATCGGCCCGACGTCCCAGGCGCCCCGCGTGGACGAGGCGCGCAACGACGCGTTGTACGAGCTGGAAATCGCCTTCGCGCAAATGCCCCAGCCCGGCGAGGAATGCCCGCCGTGGTTGGTGGACCGCTTGCTGCGCAACCTGTTGATCGACGTGACCGGCAACACCCACCGTGCCGAATTCTGCGTCGACAAGCTCTATTCACCGGACGGCGCCACCGGGCGTCTCGGCCTGTTGGAGTTGCGCGCGTTCGAGATGCCGCCCCACGCCCGCATGAGCCTGGCCCAGCAGTTACTGCTGCGGGCACTGGTGGCGCGGTTCTGGCGCGAGCCGTATGCGCCGGCGAAACTGGCGCGTTGGGGCACCGAGCTGCATGACCGTTTCCTGTTGCCGCACTTTATCGAGCAGGATTTTGCCGACGTCATCCACGAACTGAACGCCGTCGGCTACCCGCTGCGGGCCGAGTGGTTCGCCGCGCACCTGGAGTTCCGTTTTCCCAAGGTGGGCGATTACGCGGTCAACGGTATCGAGCTGCAGTTGCGCCAAGCCCTGGAACCTTGGCATGTGCTGGGAGAAGAGGGCGCGGTGGGCGGTACCGTGCGTTATGTGGATTCGTCCCTGGAGCGTTTGCAGGTCAAGCTCAGCGGTCTGGCGCCGCAACGCTATCTGCTGACCTGCAACGGTGTTGCGGTGCCGTTGCAACCGACCGGTCGGGTCGGCGAGTTCGTCGCCGGGGTGCGGTTCCGCGCCTGGCAACCGGCCAACTGCCTGCAACCGACCATCCCGGTGCATGCGCCGTTGGTTTTCGACGTGCTCGACACCTGGATGCAACGTTCCGTGGGCGGCTGCCAGTATCACGTGGCCCATCCGGGCGGGCGCAACTATGACAGCTTGCCGGTGAATGCCAACGAGGCTGAGAGCCGGCGGATGGCGCGCTTCTTCCGGCTCGGCCATACGCCGGGGAAACTGCCGATACCGAGCCTGGCGGTGGATGACGAGTTTCCGCTCACGCTCGATCTGCGACGATTTCAGGGGGCCTCAAAAAAATAAATAAACCCGTGGCGAGGGAGCTTGCTCCCGCTCGGTTGCGCAGCGACCGTAAAATCTTGGGGCTGCTGCGCAACCGAGCGGGAGCAAGCTCCCTCGCCACATTGATTGCATTCTCAAAGCCCAGGTCGGATCCAACACAAACACACCTATCCGGGCGTCATGCGCTTGCGCTAGTCTCACCTTTCATTGCTGTCTGCCGAGCTTTCCATGCCTGACCTGCTTGACCGTTACCCGCTGACGACGGGCACCTATCACGAATTGCTGGACGACAGCGGTGCGGTGCGTGCGCACTGGCGGCGGCTGTTCGACCAGCTGCAGCGCAGCACGCCGGCCCAGCTGTTGCAGCGTCAGGCCCTGCTGGCCCGGCAGATCCAGGAAAACGGCGTGACCTACAACGTCTACGCCGATCCGAAAGGCGCCGACCGGCCATGGGAACTGGACCTGCTGCCCCACGTGATCGACCCGCAGGAATGGAAGCATCTGCAAGCTGGGATTGCCCAGCGTGCGCGACTGCTCAATGCGGTGCTGGCCGACCTGTATGGGCCGCAGCGGCTGATCAGTGAAGGGTTGTTGCCGGCGGAGTTGGTCTTCGGGCACAACAATTTCCTCTGGCCTTGCCAGGGCATCGCGCCACCGGACGGCAGCTTCCTGCACTTGTACGCGGTGGATCTGGCACGCACGCCCGATGGTCGCTGGTGGGTCACGGCGGACCGGACCCAGGCGCCTTCGGGGGCCGGGTACGCGCTGGAAAATCGCACGATCGTTTCCCGCGCCTTCCCTGACTTGTACCGCGACCTCAAGGTGCGGCACCTGTCCGGTTTTTTCCGCACCTTGCAGGAAACCCTGGCGCGACAAGCGCCCAGCGACGGCGAGTCGCCGCTGGTGGTGCTGTTGACACCGGGGCGGTTCAACGAAAGCTATTTCGAGCATCTTTACCTGGCGCGCCAACTGGGCTATCCGCTGGTGGAAGGCGGCGACCTGACCGTCCGCGATGCCACGGTCTATCTCAAGACCCTCAGCGGCCTGCGCCGGGTCCATGCCATCATGCGTCGGCTCGACGACGATTTCTGCGATCCCTTGGAGCTGCGCACCGATTCGGCCCTCGGCGTGCCGGGCTTGCTCGAAGCGGTGCGCCAGGGCCGGGTGCTGGTAGCCAATGCCCTGGGCAGTGGCGTGCTGGAGTCGCCGGGCCTGCTGGGGTTCCTGCCGAAGATCAACCAGTACCTGTTCGGCGAAGAACTGCTGCTGCCGTCCATCGCCACCTGGTGGTGCGGCGAGCCGCCGGTGCTGGCCCAGGCCCTGGAAAAATTGCCGCACTTGTTGATCAAGCCGGCGTTTCCTTCCCAGAGTTTCAGCCCGGTGTTCGGTCGCGACCTGAGCGAGGCGCAGCGCGCCCAACTGGCGGCGCGCATGCAGGCACGGCCCTATGCCTATGTCGCCCAGGAACTGGCGCAGCTGTCCCAGGCGCCGGTGTGGCAGGCCGAAGATGGCCAGATCCAGCCGAGGGCAATCGGCATGCGCATGTATGCCGTGTCCGGGAAAGACGATTATCGGGTCCTGCCGGGTGGCCTGACCCGGGTGGCCGCCGAGGCCGACGCCGAAGTGGTGTCGATGCAGCGCGGCGGCGCCAGCAAGGACACCTGGGTGCTGAGTGAACAGGCCCCCGGCGGTGAACAATGGAAGGCCCAGCGAACCGTAGGGGTTCATGACCTGGTTCGACGTGATCCGTACCTGCCTTCGCGGGTGGTGGAAAACCTGTTCTGGTTCGGCCGCTACTGCGAGCGTTGCGATGGCAGCGCGCGGTTGCTGCGGATCATGCTGGCGCGTTATGTCGACGGCGATGATCCGCAGGCCTTGGAATCGGCGGTGGCCTTGGGCGAAAGCCTGATGCTGCTGCCCGAAGAGGGTGAGCTGCCCGAGCGTTTGCTGGCGGCGCTGCTGGGGGACGACTGGTCGTTCAGCCTGCGTTCCAACCTCCAGCGTTTGCAGTGGGCCGCCTCGCAGGTGCGCGGCAAGCTGTCCCGGGAGAACTGGCAGGCGCTGGTGGAGGTGCAGCGCGAAGCCATGGAGCTGGAAACCGAGGAAGCGGATTTCGGCGAGTTGCTGGACTTCCTCAATCGGTTGGTGATGTCCCTGGCGGCGCTGTCCGGCTTCGCCCGGGACGACATGACCCGCGACGAAGGCTGGCGCTTCCTGATGATCGGCCGGCGCCTGGAGCGCCTGCAGTTCCTCAGCAGCAGCCTGGCGGCGTTCCTGCGCAGCGATGCGGTCTTCGACCAGGCCGGGCTGGAGTGGTTGCTGGAACTGGGTAACAGCAGCATCACCTACCGCTCGCGCTATTTGGCGGTGGCCCAGGTGATTCCGGTACTGGACTTGCTGCTGCTGGACGAACAGAACCCCCACGCGGTGCTTTTCCAGTTGAAACTGGTGGCCCGCACCCTCAAGCGCTTGAACGATGATTTCGCCGCGCCCCGGGAAACCGCGTTGCCGGAACTGGTCGCACGCCTGTCACGCTTTGACCTGCGTTGCCTGGAGAACCCGTTGTTCGGTGAAGCCAGCCTGCGCGCCGCACTCGATGGGCTGGCCGACCTGTTGCAGGAAGTGGCCGATGTCAGCGGCCAGGTGTCCGATCGCCTGGCCTTGCGTCATTTCGCCCATGTCGATGATGTCAGCCAACGCACGGTGTCCGTCTGATGAACGCCTGTTACCAGATTCTCCACGACACCCATTACCACTACGACAGCCCGGTGTCCCTGGCCCAGCAGCTTGCCCATCTATGGCCACGGGCCTGTGATTGGCAGCGTTGTACTGACCAACAGCTGCACATCAGTCCGGAACCGACCGCTCGGCGCGATGAACAGGATGTGTTCGGCAATCCGCTGACCCGCCTGGCCTTCGAGCGGCCCCATGACGAGCTGTTGGTCAATGCGCGCCTGAGCGTCGAGGTGCTGGCCCGCCCCGAGCTGGATTTCAACCTGTCCCCGGCCTGGGAGTCGACTTGTAATGCGCTGACCTACACGGGCCGGCCATTGGCGACGCCATTGCTGGAGGCGTGCCGTTACCGTTTCGAGTCACCCTACGTGCACCTCAAGCGCAGCTTCGTTGAATTTTCCGAGAGCTGCTTTGTGCCCGGGCGACCGCTGATGGTGGGCGTTCGAGCGTTGATGGAGAAGATCTTCGAGGAATTCACCTTCGATGCCGAGGCAACCCAGGTGGCGACGCCGCTGGTGGAGGTGCTGGAGCGGCGACGGGGCGTTTGCCAGGACTTCGCCCACTTGATGCTGGCCTGCGTGCGCTCTCGCGGCTTGGCGGCACGTTACGTCAGCGGCTACCTGCTGACCCAGCCACCGCCCGGCCAGCCCCGGCTGATTGGCGCCGATGCGTCCCATGCCTGGGTCTCGGTGTATTGCCCGGTATTGGGTTGGGTGGATTTCGACCCGACCAATAACGTACAGCCGGCGCTGGAACACATCACCTTGGCCTGGGGCCGGGATTTTTCCGATGTATCGCCGTTGCGCGGGGTGATCTTGGGGGGCGGTACGCATGATCCCGAAGTGCGGGTGACGGTGATGCCGCTGGAGTCATGAATCAATTGCCCAGTGAAATACCTGTGGCGAGGGAGCTTGCTCCCGCTCGGTTGCGCAGCAACCGCTCAAATACCTGGGGGGCCGCTACGCGGCCCAGCGGGAGCAAGCTCCCTCGCCACAGGAAACACTCATTAACAGTGAGTCCCGTTATGTTCCCGGTGTCCATCAAAGGCGTGCTGCACTCCCCCGAAGGCCTGGTTGTGCTGATGCTCAACGAGCGGGATGAGTGGGAGCTGCCCGGCGGGCGGAGCGAGCTGGGCGAAACGGCGCCGCAATGCCTGGCACGGGAGATCGCCGAGGAGCTGGCGGTGGAAGTGAGCGTGGGGGAGCCGCTGGATTCGTACCTGTTCGAGGTCATTGCCGGCAAGCACGTCTTCATCTCCACGTACCGCTGCCAGTTGCTGGGCGGTTTCGTGCCGGCCATCAGTCATGAGCACAAGGAGATCGGGCTGTTCGCGCCGGACCAATTGCCGGTGAACCTGCCTGCGGGTTATCGCCTGTCGATTATCAAGGCGCTGAGGTTGTGAGGGCCGGCAGCGAGGCTGCCGGTCCTGGACACAAAACCGGGGGGCCGGATCGGATCATCGGGCCCTGGGGGAGTCAGGCGTCGGGGGCCTGATCTTTCGGTGCATCGACATCATCGTCTGCCGCCACTTCACCCTCGGCGTCGGGGTTCAGTGCTGCTTCATCGGCGGTTGCTTTCTTGCGCTGGAGCTTTTCCTCTTTCTTCTGCTCCTTGGCCAAGTCTCTCTGACGTTTGGCGAAGGAATAATTGGGTTTGGCCATGGGCGATCCTCTGGGGTCGAAGGTGAGGTTGAGCGGCGCATATTCTGCCCTGTATCGGGGCCGAGCCGTTAGCTGGGTTTTTGTTCGGCCCACTTTGGCTGCACGGACGGTTGCCATTCGTCCAGGGCATCGAGCAGGTTCTGCGGGGATTCGCTCACTTGCCGCATGTCACGATGGGGCGCGCGGACGAAGCCTTCACCGACGATATGATCGAGAAAAGCGGTGAGCTTGCTGTAGAAACCGCTCACTTCCAGCAGCCCCAGCGGTTTGCCGTGGTAGCCAAGCTGGCCCCACGTCCAGACTTCGAACAACTCCTCCAGCGTGCCGAGGCCGCCGGGCAGGGCGATGAAGGCATCGCTGAGTTCAGCCATGCGCGCCTTGCGGGCGTGCATGCCGTCCACCACTTCCAGGCGGGTCAGGCCGCTGTGGCCGATTTCCTTGTCCTTCAGGCTTTGCGGGATGATGCCGATGACTTCGCCGCCGGCCGCCAGGGCCGCATCCGCGACAATCCCCATCAGGCCGACGGCCCCGCCGCCGTAGACCAGGGTCAGTTTTCGTTCCGCCAAGGCGCGGCCGAGGGCCTGCGCCGCTTCACGATACGCGGGATGGGTGCCAGTGCTGGCGCCGCAAAATACACAAACAGACGCGATGGACATGCTTTACTCCGTGGTCAGTCACCGCGCCAGAGTAAAGCCTGGCCTGTGTTGCGCAAAGGACTTAAACCTCGCGCCGGGGCTTTTCGTAGGTACCGCTGGCACCGCAGGCGTAGGCGGCGAGCAAGCTGCACAGCAGGCTATTGACGTTCATGATGATCGCTCCAGAAGATGATGGGCCTGATCATAGGGCCGTCTCATACTTCTGGCTGGTTGATTCTGTCCATCAGGCTGATAGGCTTAAGTTGTATACAATCTTTGACTCAGGTCATAGGAACTTGCCGGAAAATCAGGCAGTCTTTTCCTTTGACGGAATTTTGTTAACCATGCCTTGGAGATTCATGATGTTTGCCAAACTTGTAGCAGTATCCCTGTTGACACTGGCCAGCAGCCAACTGATGGCAGCGGAGTGCAAGACCACCATCGACTCGACCGACCAGATGTCCTTCAGCACCAAGGCCATCGAGATCGACAAGAGCTGCAAGACGTTCACCGTTGAGCTGACGCACTCGGGCAGCCTGCCGAAAAACGTCATGGGCCATAACTGGGTGCTGAGCAAAGAGGCTGACATGCAGCCGATTGCCACTGATGGTCTGAGCGCCGGTATCGACAAGAACTACCTCAAGGACGGTGATGTTCGTGTCATCGCCCACACCAAACTCATTGGGGCCAAGGAAACCGACTCGGTGACCTTCGACGTGTCGAAACTCAGCGCTTCGGAGAAGTACGGCTTTTTCTGCTCGTTCCCTGGCCACATCTCGATGATGAAAGGCACCGTTACCCTGAAGTAACCACCGCCTATCCTGTGGGAGCCGAGCTTGCTCGCGATGGCGTCAGCGCATTCAACATCCATGCAAGCTGACCCACCGCTGTCGCGAGCAAGCTCGCTCCCACAAGGGGAACTCTTCCCCCTGGCGGTGATTACGGGGCGTACGGCATCACGCGCTTGTGCTCGGTCTTGCGATAGGTGTCGCAAATGATTTTGGCTGCCTCTTCGCGAACCGGTTGGCCGTGCAGGAACGCATCGATCTCGGCGTAGGTCACGCCGTGGGAGGCTTCATCCGGCTTGCCGGGTGACAGCTCTTCAAGGTCGGCGGTGGGGACTTTTTCCACCAGCGATTCCGGCGCGCCAAAATCCCGGGCGATGGCCCGGACCTGGTTTTTCACCAGGCCGCTCAACGGTGCCAGGTCGCAGGCACCGTCACCGAACTTAGTGAAGAAACCCATGACCGCTTCAGCCGCATGGTCAGTACCGATCACCAGGCCCTGCTCAGCGCCGGCGATGGTGTACTGCGCCACCATGCGCATCCGCGCCTTGGTATTGCCCAGCACGAAATCCCGCGACACCGCCGCCTTGCCCTCGAACGCCGCGACTTGCTCGGCCAAGGCCTTGACCGCCGGGCCGATGTTGACGGTATGGCGCTCGTCCGGGTCGATGAAGTCCACGCAGGCCTGGGCTTCATGTTCGTCGAACTGGGTTTCGTACGGCAGGCGCACGGCGATGAACTTGTAGGCCGCGTTGCCGGTTTTCTCCCGCAGTGCGCGCATGGCGCGTTGGGCCAGCAGCCCGGCGGTCAGCGAGTCGACGCCCCCGCTGATGCGCAGCACGAGGGACTTGAGCCCGGAAGTGACCAGGCAATCCTGGATAAAGCTCACTCGCCGGGCGATTTCGGCCTTGAGGGCGGCGTCATTGGCGAACGGTGGCTGGACCTTGAGCTGTTCAGCAATCTCACGCTGTACGGCTTGCATGAATTCACTCCTTGCTTGATGCGTCTGAAAGGGCGGCAGGTACTTGGAAAACGTGTCGCATGTAGGCGACGAAATTCGGGTCCTTGCAGTGGGTCTTGCCGGGCTCATCGGAAATCTTGGCCACGGGTTGCCCGGCACAGCTGATCATTTTAAGCACGATGCTCATGGGCTCGACACCCGGGATGTCGCAAGTCAGGTGGGTGCCGATACCGAAGCTGACATTAATGCGACCACGCAACGCCCGAAAAATCTCCAGGCATTTGGGCAATGTCAGGCTATCGGAGAACACCAGGGTCTTGCTCATCGGGTCGATGCCGAGCTTGTGGTAGTGGGCAATGGCTTTTTCAGCCCAGATCACCGGGTCGCCCGAGTCATGGCGCAAGCCGTCGAACAGCTTGGCGAAGAACAGATCGAAATCCTTGAGGAAGGCGTCCATGGTGATGCAATCGGTGAGTGCGATACCCAGCAGGCCTCGGTATTCACGCACCCAGCAATCGAGGGCGGCGATCTGGCTGTCGATCAACCGCGGGCCCAGTTGCTGATGGGCCATGATCCACTCGTGGGCCATGGTGCCGAGGGGTTTCATGTCCAGTTCCCGGGACAGGTGGACGTTACTGGTGCCGACGAAACGCCCGGGAAAATCGTGCTTGAGGACGTTGACCACTTCTTCCTGAACGCGGAAGGAAAACCGACGACGGGTGCCGAAGTCCGCGACTTGCAGCTCGGACAGCTCATCGGCGCTGGCGTTGGCGCTCAACCAGTCGAACTTGCGGTACAGCTGCTCGCGGGTCTGTTCCAGGACGCCTTCACGGTAGCGATAGCGATTGCGCACTTCGCTGACGATGGCCAACAGCGGCACTTCGAACAGGATCACATGCAGCCACGGTCCGCGCAGGCGGATGAACAGCTCGCCGTTGTCGATGCCGGTGTGCACGTAGCGCAGGTTGAAGCGAAACAGCCCCAGGAACCGCAGGAAATCCGGCTTGAGGAAGCTGATGCGCTCCAGGAAACCGAGCTGGTCGGCGCTCAGGTTCAACTCCGCCAAGCGCTCGATCTGGAAGCGGATCTCCGCCAGGTACGGACGCAGGTCTTCGCTGTTGCGGCAACGGAACTCCCACTCGACTTCGACGTTGGGGTAGTTGTGCAGCACCGCCTGCATCATCGTCAGTTTGTAGAAGTCGGTGTCGAGCAGGTTCTGCACGATACGATCGGCAAATACGCTCTCGCTCATAGGGTTCTCCAGACAGGCCGCAGCCGTGGGCAGCGAAGTTCGGCAGTTTGTAGTGAAGGGGCTAGTGGCGCATAACCCTGGTGGGTTTTGCCAGCGATTTTTTAACAGTCCACAGGCCTTTGCGGGAGCGCGCTTACTGTGGCGAGGGAGCTTGCTCCCGCTGGAGTGCGAAGCGCTCCCCTTTTTTTGCGGGTGCTTCGCACCCGAGCGGGAGCAAGCTCCCTCGCCACGGGTTTTGTGTGGGGTGCCGTTATTGCGGTACCTCCGGGCTGGCGATCTGCTCCAGCATCCACTCCACGAAAAGCCGCACCTTGGGTACTTCCGCCGAATGCTCCGGATAGGCCAGGTAATAGGCGCTGGTGCTGGGCATCGCGTGGGGCCAGGGGATGACCAGCTTGCCGTCGGCCAGTTCTTCTTCCACCAGGAACCGTGGCAGCAGGGCGACGCCACAGCCGACCTGGGCGGCGCGAATGCACATGTAGAAGGTTTCGAAACGCGGGCCGTGGTAGCTGTGTTCGGTGTGGTAGCCCTGGCTGGCGAACCAGTCGTGCCAGGCCTGGGGTCGCGAGGCGTTTTGCAGCAGCACCAACTCGGCCAATTGGGTCGGGTCGGTGAAGGGCTGGCCGGGTAGGCTGCCGGGCGCGCAGACTGGCACCAGTTCCTCGTCGAACAGTCTCAGGGACTCGGTGCCGGGACGTGAACCCTGGCCGAAGTAGAACGCCAGGTCGCTGCGCCCCTGCTGCAAGTCGTCGGCTTCCTGCTCGCTGCACAGGTCCAGATGAATTTTCGGCTGACGCAGGCGCCAGCCTTTCAGGCGCGGGACCAGCCAGCGAGCCCCAAAGGGCGGGGGTGTGGAAACACGCAGGACTTCGGTGTCGCCACCGTAGGACCGCAGGTAATGGGTAGACATCTCCACCTGGGTGAGGATTTTTCGTACTTCCCCCAGATACAAATCCCCGGCCGGTGTCAGTTGCAAGCGACGGCGCACGCGCCGGAACAGCAGGTGCTGCAACAATTCCTCGAGCTGGGCGACCTGTTTGCTGACGGCACTCTGGGTCAGGTGAAGCTCTTCGGCGGCACGGGTAAAGCTCAGGTGGCGGGTCACGGCTTCGAAGCACTGGAGGGCGGTGATCGACGGTAAATAGCGCTTATTGAGCATGACGAGGGCCTTTTTCTTGTTGCTCTATAAATCGAGTCAGGGGCAGCATGAATAAACGGAATGATATCTCGCTTAATGGTCGTTTCTTGGCAAGACTCGAGCCTGCTAAAACTAGAGGCCTGAGCAGAGGGTAATTGCCCGCCTGCCAATCTTTTATCGCTCGTTTAGAGGAGTTACCCATGGTTGCTGCATTGCTTGATCGTCTGGGCGTCAATCCGGCCTTGTACCAGGGCGGCGCACAGCCGGTGCATTCGCCTATCGATGGCAGTCGTATCGGTGCTGTGAACTGGGAAGGCGCCGCTGAAGTCGAGCAGCAGGTCAGCCGTGCCGAGCATGCCTTCGACCTGTGGCGCAAGGTGCCGGCCCCGCGTCGCGGCGAGCTGGTGCGTCAATTCGGCGATCTGTTGCGTGAATACAAGGCCGATCTCGGCGAACTGGTGTCCTGGGAAGCCGGCAAGATCACCCAGGAAGGCCTGGGTGAAGTGCAAGAGATGATCGATATCTGCGACTTCGCCGTCGGCCTGTCCCGCCAGTTGTACGGGTTGACCATCGCCTCCGAACGCCCGGGCCACCACATGCGTGAATCCTGGCATCCGCTGGGCGTGGTCGGGGTGATCAGTGCCTTCAACTTCCCCGTCGCGGTCTGGGCCTGGAACACCACGCTGGCCCTGGTCTGCGGCAACTCGGTGATCTGGAAACCCTCGGAAAAGACTCCGCTCACCGCCCTGGCGTGCCAGGCGCTGTTCGAGCGCGTGCTGAAGAACTTCAGCGACGCGCCACCGTACCTGAGCCAGGTGATCATCGGTGGCCGCGATGCCGGTGAAGCCTTGGTGGATGACCCGCGCGTGGCCTTGATCAGCGCCACCGGCAGCACTCGCATGGGCCGTGAAGTGGCGCCGAAAGTCGCCGCGCGTTTCGCCCGCAGCATCCTGGAGCTGGGCGGCAACAACGCCATGATCCTGGCGCCGAGCGCCGACCTGGACATGGCCGTGCGCGCCATCCTGTTCAGCGCCGTCGGCACCGCCGGCCAGCGTTGCACCACCCTGCGTCGCCTGATTGCCCATGAGTCGGTGAAGGAAGAGATCGTCACCCGCCTCAAGGCCGCCTATTCGAAAGTGCGCATTGGCCATCCGCTGGAAGGCAACCTGGTCGGACCGCTGATCGACAAGCACAGCTTCGAGGGCATGCAGGACGCGCTGGAGCAGGCCTTGAGCGAAGGCGGTCGCGTGTTTGGTGGCAAGCGCCAGCTTGAAGACCAATTCCCGAATGCCTATTACGTCTCGCCGGCCATCGTCGAGATGCCCGAGCAGAGTGATGTAGTGCGCCATGAAACCTTCGCGCCGATCCTGTACGTGGTCGGCTACAAGGACTTTGCCGAGGCCCTGCATTTGAACAATGCCGTGCCCCAGGGCCTGTCGTCCTGCATCTTCACCACCGACGTGCGTGAAGCCGAGCAGTTCATGTCGGCCGTGGGCAGCGACTGTGGCATCGCCAACGTCAACATCGGCCCGAGCGGCGCGGAAATCGGCGGCGCGTTCGGCGGCGAAAAAGAAACCGGCGGCGGTCGCGAATCCGGTTCCGACGCCTGGCGCGGCTACATGCGCCGCCAGACCAACACCGTGAATTACTCGCTGGAGTTGCCGTTGGCGCAGGGGATTACCTTCGACTGAGGTTGAGTCGACAAAAGTTCCTGTGGGAACCCCCTGTGGGAGCGAGCTTGCTCGCGATAGCGGTCTGTCAGTCACATAGCCATTGAATGTGTCGCCGCCATCGCGAGCAAGCTCGCTCCCACACTGAATAGTGTGATGGTTAGGTTTCATTTCCGGAGTCTGGCAATGCCGTTACGCGAAGAATGTCTGTGGGAAAAACTGACGCCGCAAAGGCCTGAAAATACGGCGCTCACCGGTGAAATCACGGTGGATGTCTGTGTGATCGGCGCAGGCTTCACCGGGCTGTCGGCGGCGGTGCACTTGCTCGAACAAGGCAAGCGCGTGGCTGTGCTGGAAGCCCATCGGGCCGGGCAGGGCGGGTCGGGGCGCAACGTCGGCCTGGTGTCCGCCGGGCTGG
>NZ_JABAEE010000105.1:0-6701 GCF_023701885.1 Pseudomonas sp. CG7
CCAGCGGGAGCAAGCTCCCTCGCCACAAAAGCCCAGCCTTGGCACAAACCTCCTGTGGGAGGGCGGTGGGGCTGCTTTGTGTGCTCGGCGCAATGACCGCAAATCTGCGACAATCGCCCCTTGCTCAAACCGACGACCCTTGCGTACCTGATGACTGACCAAGCCCCCGCTATCGACAAACTGCTGAAAAACCTCGACCACGCCATGCTCGCCGACCGTCACCGGTTGCGGCGGCAGTTGCTCGAGCTGCGCAAGAAGCCCGACGAGGCCAAGCTGGCCCAGTGGGTGGCGCGCATGCAGGCGTCGTGCGATCAGGTGCTGGCGCGCAAGGCGAGCCTGCCGGTGATCCGCTATGACGATAATTTGCCGATCGCCGCCAAGCGCGACGAAATCAAGGAAGCGCTGCTCAAGCACCAGGTGCTGATCATCGCGGGCGAGACCGGCTCGGGCAAAACCACGCAATTGCCGAAGATCTGCCTGGAAATCGGTCGTGGCCAGCATGGCTTGATCGGCCACACCCAGCCGCGCCGGATCGCCGCCCGCAGCGTCGCAAGCCGCGTGGCCGAGGAACTTGCCACGCCATTGGGGGCGCTGGTGGGTTATCAGGTGCGCTTCGAGGACCAGAGCGACGCTAACACCCTGATCAAGCTGATGACCGACGGCATCCTGCTGGCCGAGACCCAGAATGACCGCTACCTCGAGCGCTACGACACGATCATCGTCGACGAAGCCCACGAACGCAGCCTGAACATCGACTTCCTGCTTGGCTACCTCAAGACCTTGCTGCCGCGCCGTCCGGACCTGAAAGTCATCATCACGTCGGCGACCATCGACCTGGAACGCTTTTCCAAGCACTTCGATGACGCGCCGATCGTCGAAGTCTCGGGCCGTACCTTCCCGGTGGAAACCTGGTATCGCCCGCTGACCCTGGAGCAGGCCGAGGAGGGCAACCGGGTCGAGGACGACTTGACCGTCGCCCAGGCGATCCTCGCCACCCTCGACGAAATCGCCGCCTACGAGCGCAGCGAGCGCCGCAGCCCCGGGGATGTGCTGGTGTTCCTGCCGGGCGAGCGGGAGATTCGCGACGCCGCGGAAATGCTGCGCAAGGCCCAGCTCAAGCACACCGAGATCTTGCCGTTGTATGCGCGATTGTCGCCGGCCGAACAGCAGCGGATTTTCCAGTCCCACCCGGGCCGTCGCGTGGTGTTGGCGACCAACGTCGCCGAAACCTCGCTCACTGTGCCGGGCATCCGCTACGTGATCGACAGCGGTACCGCACGCATCAGTCGCTACAGCTATCGGGCCAAGGTCCAGCGCCTGCCCATCGAGGCCATTTCCCAGGCCAGCGCCAACCAGCGCAAGGGTCGCTGCGGACGGGTCGAGCCGGGAATCTGTGTGCGGCTGTACAGCGAAGAAGATTTTCTTGGGCGGCCGGAATTCACCGATCCCGAAATCCTGCGCACCAACCTGGCGGCGGTGATCCTGCAGATGCTGCACCTGCGCCTTGGCGAGATCACCGATTTCCCGTTCATCGAGCCGCCGGATGGCAAGGCCATCAGCGACGGTTTCAACCTGCTGCAAGAACTCTCGGCGGTGGACCGCAACAGTCAGCTGACCCCGCTGGGTCGGCAGTTGGCGCGCCTGCCGGTGGACCCGCGCATGGGCCGCATGCTGCTGGAAGCGGCGAAGCTGGGCAGCCTCCAGGAAGTGCTGATCGTCGCCAGCGCCATGTCGATCCAGGACCCGCGCGAGCGTCCGCCGGAACGGCAACATGCGGCCGACCAGGCCCACGCCCCCTGGAAGGATGTCGACTCGGACTGCGCCGGGCTGGTCAACCTGTGGCGCGGTTTCGAAGAGCAGCGCCAGGCCCTGACCGCCAGCCCCCTGCGTAACTGGTGCCGCAAGAACTTCCTCAACTACCTGCGCCTGCGCGAGTGGCGTGATTCCCATCGCCAGTTGAGCCTGATCTGCCGCGACATGCAGTTGAGCCTCAACAAAGACCCGGCCGACTACCCGAAACTGCACAAGGCGGTGCTGTCGGGGCTGTTGAGCCAGATCGGCCAGAAAACCGAAGACGGTGATTACCTCGGCGCTCGCCAGCGGCGGTTCTGGGTCCACCCCTCGTCGGGGCTGGGCAAGAAGCGTCCGCAGTGGCTGATGACCGCCGAACTGGTGGAAACCACCAAGTTGTACGCGCGCATGGTGGCCAAGATCGAACCGGACTGGATCGAGCCGCTGGCGGGGCACCTGATCAAGAAAAACCACTTCGACCCCCATTGGGAGAAGAAGCGCGGGCAAGTGGTGGCTTATGAGCAGATCACGCTGTTCGGGCTCATCGTCGTCGGTCGCCGGCCGGTGCACTACGGGCCGGTGGACCCGGTGGTGTCCCGTGAACTGTTCATCCGCGAGGCGCTGGTGCGCGGCGAGATCCAGTCCAAGGCCAAATGCCTGGGGGCCAATACCCGCTTGCTGGAACAGCTCGACGAGCTGGAAGCCAAGGCCCGTCGCCGTGACATCCTGGCCGACGAAGAAACCCTGTTTGCGTTCTACGACGCGCGCCTGCCGGCGGAGATCCACCAGACCGCGACGTTCGACAGTTGGTACCGGATCAACAGCCAGAAAGACCCGCAATTGCTGATCATGCGCGAGGAGGACGTGCTGGCCCGCGAAGCCAGCGAAGTCACCGCCACGCAGTACCCCGACACCTTGCGCGTCGGTGACCTGACCTTGCCGCTGAGCTATCACTTCGAGCCCAACCATCCCCGTGACGGCGTGACGCTACGGGTTCCGGCGCCATTGCTGCCGATGCTGCCGCCGGAACGCCTGGAATGGCTGGTGCCGGGGATGATCGAGGCCAAGTGCATCGCCCTGGTGCGCAACCTGCCCAAGGCCCTGCGCAAGAACTTCGTGCCGGTGCCGGATTTCGTCAAGGCGGCGCTGCAGCGCATCACCTTCGCCGAGGGCTCGCTGCCGCAGGCCCTGGGCCGTGAGCTGCTGCGCATGACCGGGGCGCGGGTCAGTGACGAAGCCTGGGCCGAAGCGGCCCAGCAGGTCGAAAGCCACCTGCGCATGAACCTGGAAATCGTCGACGGCCAGGGCAAGTTCCTCGGCGAAGGCCGCGACCTGGCCGAGCTGACGGCACGCTTTGCCGAGGCCAGCCAGGCGGCCTTGGCCGTGCCGCAAACGGCGAAAAGCCAGGCGCCGGTGGAGGCGAAGGTCTTCGCGCCGGTGGCGGAGAAAACCCAACAGAAGATCGCCGGGCTGTCGATGACGGTGTACCCGGCGTTGGTGGAAGAGGGCGGCGTGGTCAAGGAGGGACGTTTCCCGACGCCAGCCGAAGCCGAATTCCAGCATCGCCGCGCCTTGCAGCGCTTGCTGATGCAGCAATTGGCCGAGTCGACCAAGTTTCTGCGTGGCAAGTTGCCGGGGCTGACGGAGCTTGGCCTGCTATACCGCGACTTGGGCCGTATCGACGGCCTGGTGGAAGACATTCTGCTCGCCAGCCTCGACAGCTGCGTGCTCGAAGGTGAGGCGAGCCTGCCCCGTGACGGCGCCGCCCTGGCCGCCCTGGCCGAGCGCAAGCGCGGCGGCTGGACCGAGCACGCCGAACGCCTGGCGAAGTTGACCCTGGACATCCTCAAGCTCTGGCACAGCCTGCAAAAACGTTTCAAGGGCAAGATCGACCTGGCCCAGGCCGTGGCGCTGAACGACATCAAGCAGCAACTCAGCCACCTGGTGTACCCAGGCTTCGTGCGGGAAACCCCGCACCAATGGCTCAAGGAACTGCCGCGTTACCTCAAGGCCATCGAGCAACGCTTCGAGAAGCTCGGCAGCCAAGTGCAGAAGGACCGGGTCTGGAGCGGCGAACTGTCGAACCTCTGGGCCCAATACAAGACCCGCGCCAGCAAACACGCCCAGGAAGGCAAGCGCGACCCGCAATTGGAGCTGTACCGCTGGTGGCTGGAGGAATACCGGGTGTCACTGTTCGCCCAGCAGTTGGGCACCAAGGTGCCGATTTCCGACAAGCGCCTGGGCAAGCAGTGGGGGTTGGTGGAGGGGTGATGGCACACACCATCAACCCCCTGTGAAGCCCTGTGGGAGCGAGCTTGCTCGCGATAGCGGTGGTTCAGCCTGCATTGATGTTGACTAATACACCGCCATCGCGAGCAAGCTCGCTCCCACAGGGTAGGATGTTGAAGTGAATGGGGAATGGGCCAAACCCCAGCGTTTATGGCAAACTTCGCGCCTATAAATGCCGGTTCCGTGGTTTTGAGCTTCAATGCCACGGGCGGATCGGAATAAAGCGATGCCAGGGCTGCTTCCCCGGATGGGAAAAGTCCCTTTGCGTGTTGGTACGTCGGTGCCAATACTTTCTGCCTGAACAGATCAGAGACACGACCCATGCATAACGTCGTCATCAGCGGCACCGGCCTGTACACCCCGGCCAACAGCATCTCCAACGAAGAACTGGTGCAATCTTTCAATACCTATGTCGCCCAATTCAACGCTGATAACGCCGCTGCCATCGAGCGTGGTGAAGTCGAGGCCTTGACCGAATCCAACGCCGCGTTCATCGAAAAGGCTTCCGGCATCAAGAGCCGCTTTGTCATGGACAAGGACGGTATTCTCGATCCGCAACGCATGACCCCACGCCTGCCCGAGCGCTCCAACGATGAGTGGTCGGTGCTCTGCGAAATGGCCGTCGGCGCCGCGAAACAGGCCTTGGAGCGCGCCGGCCGTACGGCGGCCGACATCGACGGGGTGATCGTCGCTTGCTCCAACCTGCAGCGTGCGTACCCGGCCATCGCCATCGAAGTCCAGGAAGCCTTGGGCATCGAAGGGTTCGGTTTCGACATGAACGTGGCCTGCTCCTCGGCAACCTTCGGCATCCAGGCCGCGGCCAACAGCGTGCAACTGGGCCAGGCCCGGGCGATCTTGATGGTCAACCCGGAAGTGTGCACCGGTCACCTGAACTTCCGTGACCGCGACAGCCACTTCATCTTCGGCGACGCGGCCACTGCCGTGATCATCGAACGCGCCGACCTGGCGACCTCGCCGTACCAGTTCGACGTGGTCAGTACCAAGCTGCTGACCAAGTTCTCCAACAACATTCGCAACAACTTCGGCTTCCTCAACCGCACCGCGGAAGAGGGCATGGGCAGCCGCGACAAACTGTTCGTCCAGGAAGGCCGCAAGGTGTTCCGCGATGTCTGTCCGATGGTGGCCGAACTGATCGGTGCCCACCTGGAAGAAAACCAGTTGAGCGTTGGCGACGTGAAACGTTTCTGGCTGCACCAGGCCAACCTGAGCATGAACCATCTGATCGTGCGCAAGCTGCTGGGGCGCGAAGCCACCGAAGCGGAAGCCCCGGTGATTCTCGACCGCTACGCCAACACCAGTTCGGCCGGTTCGGTGATTGCATTCCACACCTACCAGGACGACCTGCCCAGCGGTTCGGTCGCTGTCCTCAGTTCGTTTGGCGCCGGTTATTCGATTGGCAGCGTGATTTTGCGTAAGCATTGATCTGGTCTGGTCCAGATTTTTGGGCAAGGGCGCTTGCTGTGGGGGAAGCTTTTGTGGCGAGGGAGCTTGCTCCCGCTGGGTTGCGAAGCGACCCCCAATATCTTGCGGTTGCTGCGCAACCGAGCGGGAGCAAGCTCCCTCGCCACAGAAGCATCGCAGTCTTGCAGATCTTGGGATGTTGAATGACAGTCACCGACGACACCCTCCTGCTCCAACGCCTCCTGGCCGGTGAACAGCAGGCCTACAAGGAACTGGTCAGCGCCTACCAGAGCCCGATGCGCGCCGTGGCCTATGCCATCGTCGGCAGCCGCCATGCCGACGAAGTGGTGCAGGACGCATGGCTTTCGGTGGTGCGCAATCTCAACGGTTTCCAGGGACGTTCCAGCCTCAAGACCTGGCTGTTGACCATCACGGCCAACGCCGCCAAGGGACGTTACAAACAGAACCGGCGGGAAGTGTTGCTCGACGATCTTCCGGCGCCCCACGGCACCCTTGGCGATGAGCGTTTCGCCGCTGACGGGCACTGGCTGCTGGCGCCGTTCGCCTGGCACCAGGACACGCCCGAAGCGCTGCTCACCGAGGGTGAATTACGTGATTGCCTGGAACACACCTTGCTCAGCCTGTCGGAACTGCAAGGCAGCGTGCTGACCCTGCGGGAACAACAGGGCCTGGAGTTGGACGAAATCTGTAATCTCCTGGGCATTTCGCTCTCCAATGTACGCGTGCTGTTGCATCGCGCCCGATTGAAGGTCTTCGCGACTGTTGAACATTTCGAGGAAACCGGCGAATGCTGACCTGCAAGGAACAAGTGGCCCGCTCCAGCGACTACCTCGACGGACAACTGAGTTTTCGTGAACGCCTGCTGGTGCGCCATCACCTGATGTTCTGCCCCAATTGCCGACGGTTCATCCGCCAGATGCGCCTGATGCAGGCGACCCTCAAAAAACTGCCGCAGCCACCGGTTCCCGACCTGGATCACCTCGCCGAGAAACTCGCCGCCGAACGGCGCAAAGACCTCCGCTAAACCCCTCGATACACCACCGACCCCTTGTGGGAGCGAGCTTGCTCGCGATAGCGGTGTATCAGTCAAATCACTGCCGACTGAACCACCGCTATCGCTGTCTCATATAAACATATCCGCGCCCACGACACAGGCAGAAATCTGGGATAGCGGCGTG
>NZ_JABAEE010000105.1:6711-17374 GCF_023701885.1 Pseudomonas sp. CG7
CCCCCCCCCCCCCCCCCCTGTCGGCGCCCCGATGCCCCGCCATCCGGGGGTACAAGCAAAGCCCGGCCGCTCGCACCCCCCTTATCGCGAGCAAGCTCGCTCCCACAGGTTCTCCATGGCTGAACTGGTTATTCCCATTCGAAGTAAAAAGTTCCGCTGTCATAAAATCTTTATGTGATAGCAACTCGCCTGACACAACCGGCCGCCAAGATCCCCTCCCAACACCAGCGGGCCCAGTTCCGCGTGTTTTCTAACGCATAGACTACCAACAGGGGAATTCTTCGATGATCCGTAAGCACTTCGCAGGTGTTGCCGCCAGCGCACTGGCAATGGCAGTAACCGCCCAGGCTTTCGCCGGCACCGTCACCACCGACGGCGCCGATATCGTGGTCAAAACCAAGGGCGGCCTTGAGGTCGCTACCACTGACAAAGAGTTCAGCTTCAAGCTCGGCGGTCGTTTGCAGGCTGACTACAGCCAGTTCGACGGTATCTACACCGACAATGGCGACAAGGCCGATGCGGCTTACATCCGTCGTGGCTTCCTGGAGCTGGCGGGTGTGCTGTACACGGATTGGGCCTACACCATCAACTACGATTTCGCCCACAACAGCGGCGACTCCGATAACGGCTACTTCGACGAAGCGTCCCTGGCCTATAACGGCTTCAAGCCCGTTTCGATCAAAGTCGGTCGCTTCGACCCCGACTTCGGCCTGGAAAAAGCCACCCGCTCCAAGTGGGTAACCGCGCCTGCACGTAACGCCGCCTATGACCTGATCGACTGGGCCAACGGCCATCAGACCGGCCTGGGTATCCAGGCTTCCAGCACCTTCGCTGATTCGTTCTACGCCTCGGCCGGTGTATTCAGCAAAGACACCGACGACACCGCCGGCAACAGCATCAAGCAAGCCAACGGTCGCTTCGTGTTCGCCCCGATGCACGAAGCCGGCAACGTGCTGCACTTCGGTTTGAACGTGGCCTCCCGCGACGTTTCGGACACCGCATTCGACGCGCGTTACCGCTCCCGCTTGGGCATGCGTGGCGTTGAAACCCTGGGCGGCAACGATGCCGGTCCTAACGGTAACCGTCCGGTCCTGGGCGGCGCCAACAACTCGCCGGCCGGTTCTTACGACACCGACACCGCCTTCGGCCTGGAAGCCGCTTTCGCCATGGGTCCAGCATCGATCCAGGGTGAATACATCTCCCGCAAGACCAAGGCTGACAGCGACGCTTTCGAAGACCTCAAAGGCCACGGCTTCTACGTCCAGGGTGCCTACACCATCACCGGTGAGTCCCGTGGCTATAAAGTCGGCAAGTTCGACGCCATCAAGCCTCAGAACAAATCCATCGGCGCCTGGGAAGTGTTCTACCGCTTCGACAGCATGACCGTCGAAGACGACAACATCACCACTGCCTCGGCAACCCGTGAAGTCGGCGATGCCGAAGCCAAGGTGCATAACCTGGGCGTGAACTGGTACGCCAACGAAGCGGTGAAAATCACCGGCGCCTACGTCAAGGCCAAGACCGACAAAGTCACCAACGCCAATGGCGATGACGATGGCGACGGTTTTGTTGTCCGTGCCCAGTACGTGTTCTAAAACGTCTTGACTTGATACACCGCTGCACTTTCATCCGTTAATGCTCCTTTCGACCCCGCCCCTGGCGGGGTTTTTTTATGTGCGCCCGGTCAGGATCGGCGATACTCGTTCCATCCATCGTTTGGCTCTCGAGGAACCGTATGCCGCTTCACGTCTTGGACAGCCTGTCCGCCATCGCGCCTCTGGAGTGGGATGCGTTGGTGCCCGTCAACCAGCCTTTCCTGCGTCACGCCTTCCTGAGCACATTGGAAGACAGCGCCAGCCTGGGCCCGCAATCCGGTTGGCAAGCCGAGCATTTGCTGCACATTGAAGACGGTCGGCTGCTGGCGGCCTTGCCCAGTTACCGCAAGTGGCATTCCTACGGTGAATACGTGTTCGACCACGGCTGGGCCGACGCTTGCGCCCGCGCCGGCATCGACTATTACCCCAAGCTGCTGACAGCGGTGCCGTTCAGCCCGGTCAGTGGGCCGCGATTATTGGCGGCGCGGGGGGAGGACGGCCTGGAGTTGCTGGGCAGCCTGCCGGGTTATCTGGAAATCGAAGGGCTTTCCAGCGCTCACATCAACTTCACCGATGCTTTCTCCGACGCGGCGCTCGCCGGGCAAGAAGGCTGGCTGCAGCGGATTGGCTGCCAATATCACTGGAAAAACCGCGGTTATCGGGACTTCCAGGATTTTCTCGATGCCCTCAGTTCCCGTAAGCGCAAGCAGATGCGCAAGGAGCGCGAGCAGGTGGCGGGGCAGGGGATCGAGTTCGAGTGGCTGGAAGGCGGTCAACTGGACGAGGCGCAGTGGGATTTTGTCTACGCCTGTTATGCCAATACCTACGCGATACGACGGCAGGCGCCTTACTTGACCCGGACATTCTTCAGTTTGCTGGCCGAGCGCATGCCCGAGGCCATTCGCGTGGTATTGGCCAAGCAAGGTTCACGGCCGGTGGCGATGGCGTTCAGCCTGGTGGGCGGTGACAGTTTCTACGGGCGGTACTGGGGCTGCCTGGCGGAGTTCGACCGCCTGCATTTCGAGACCTGTTTCTATCAGGGTATGGACTACGCGATTGCCCACGGTTTGCAGCGCTTTGACGCCGGTGCCCAGGGTGAGCACAAATTGATTCGCGGGTTCGAGCCGGTGATTACTCGCTCGTGGCATTACCTGCGCCACTCGGGCTTGAAGGCGGCAGTGGCGGATTTCCTCATGAGGGAGCAGGAGGGCGTGCTGGCGTATGCCGAAGAAGCGAAAACAGCACTGCCTTATCGGCAGTGCTGATTTTTTGCGGGAATGACTCAGCGGTTTTCCTGGCCCAGCCAGCGGTAAGAGACTCCACCGATGATGGCGCCCAGCAGCGGTGCCACCCAGAACAGCCACAATTGCTCGATGGCCCAGCCGCCGACAAGCAGCGCCGGACCCGTGCTGCGAGCCGGGTTGACGGATGTGTTGGTGACCGGGATCGAGATCAGGTGAATGAGCGTCAGGGCCAGGCCGATGGCAATCGGTGCTAGCCCGGCCGGCGCGCGTTTATCGGTGGCACCGAGGATGATCAGGATGAACATCGCCGTCATTGCCAGTTCGGTGACGAAACTGGCTGCCATCGAATATCCACCGGGCGAATGCTCGCCGTAACCGTTCGAGGCCAGGCCGGACGCCGCCAGGTCAAAACCTTCCTTGCCGCTGGCGATGAAGTAGATCAACGCGGCGGCCAGCACCCCGCCGATAACTTGGGCGATGATGTAGGCAGGCAGCTCCCTGGCTGGAAACCGACCCCCCACGTACAAGCCCAACGAAACGGCCGGGTTCAAATGGCAACCCGAGATATGACCGATGGCGAACGCCATGGTCAATACCGTCAAGCCGAAGGCCAGGGCCACCCCCAGCACGCCAATCCCGGAGGCGGCCAATACCGCGCTGCCGCAGCCGCCCAGCACCAGCCAGAACGTACCCAACAACTCAGTCGTTGAACGTTTGAGTAAAGACATAAGCATCCTTGAAAAAACAGTCGTGATATTCGGTTATGCATCCCAGCAGCATTACGACAGGTTCATCTCCAGAACCTGGGCTGAGTACAGCAGGATTCATCGACAAATCCAGCGGCATGAAAAAACCGCCAGAGTCAGGGACTGTGGCGGTTTTGGCCGTGGGCGGCGGGGAGTATGAGGTGGCTGTGTGGGCTAAATGGATCCTGGACAGAATTTTTCAGTATTGCGGACTCAAAGCGGATCCCTGTGGCGAGGGAGCTTGCTCCCGCTGGGCTGCGTAGCAGCCCCAATAAGGCTGGGTGTCCAACCGATCTATTGTGTTGGAACTCAGATTTTGGGGGCGCTTCGCGCCCCAGCGGGAGCAAGCTCCCTCGCCACGGGGTCAGTGGTGTCTGGTAGAGATCAGTCGATCCCCACGAATCCACCCGTCTGATGCTGCCACAGCCGCGCATACAACCCGCCATGGGCCAGCAACTCGGCATGGCTGCCGGTCTCGGCAATGCGGCCATTTTCCAGCACCACCAAGCGGTCCATCCGGGCGATGGTGGAGAGGCGGTGGGCGATGGCGATCACGGTCTTGCCTTGCATCAGGGTTTCAAGGCTTTCCTGGATCGCGGCCTCGACTTCCGAGTCCAGCGCTGACGTCGCTTCGTCCATGATCAGGATCGGCGCGTCCTTGAGCAGCACCCGTGCGATAGCGATGCGCTGGCGCTGGCCGCCGGACAGTTTCACACCGCGCTCACCCACATGGGCGTCGAAGCCGGTGCGGCCTTCGGCGTCCGACAGCAACGGGATGAACTCATCGGCCCGGGCCTTGTGCACGGCTTCCCAGAGTTGCGCATCGGTGGCGTCGGGCTTGCCGTAGAGCAGGTTGTCGCGAATCGAACGATGCAGCAGCGACGTGTCCTGGGTGATCATGCCGATGCGCTCGCGCAGGCTTTCCTGGCCGACTTCGGCGATATTCTGGCCATCGATGAGGATGCGCCCGCCCTGTACGTCGTAGAGGCGCAGCAGCAGGTTGACCAAGGTGGATTTACCCGCGCCGGACGGGCCGATCAGGCCGATTTTCTCGCCGGGCTTGATCACCAGGTTCAGGTCGCCGATGACCCCGCTTTTCTTGCCATAGTGGAAATCCACATGCTCGAAACGCACCTCGCCCTGGGCCACCGCCAGCGGCTTGGCCTCGTCGCGGTCGGTGACGCTGACGGGCTGGGAGATGGTCTGCAGACCGTCCTGGACCATGCCGATATTTTCGAAGATGCCGGTGACTACCCACATGATCCAGCCGGACATGTTGACGATGCGAATCACCAGGCCGGTGGCCAGGGCAATGGCGCCGACGCTGATCAGCGACTGGGTCCACAGCCACAGGGCCAGGGCCGTGGTGCCGACGATCAGCAGCCCGTTCATGGTGGTGATGACCACGTCCATGCTGGTTACCACGCGGCCGGCCAGTTGGGCTTTTTCAGTCTGCTCCTCGATGGCTTCGCGGGCGTATTGCTGTTCGAAATTGGTGTGGGCGAACAGCTTCAGGGTGGTGATGTTGGTGTAACCGTCGACGATCCGTCCCATGAGCTTGGAGCGGGCATCGGAGGACACCACGGAGCGTTCCTTGACCCGTGGCACGAAGTAATAAAGTGCGCCGATGTACGAGGCGATCCACATCAGCAGCGGAATCATCAGGCGCCAGTCGGCTTCGGCGAAGAGCACCAGTGAGCTGATGGCGTAGATCAGCACGTGCCACAGCGCGTCCACGGCCTGCACCGCCGAGTCGCGCAGGGAGTTGCCGGTCTGCATGATGCGCTGGGCGATGCGTCCGGCGAAATCGTTCTGGAAGAAGTTCAGGCTCTGCTTGAGCACGTAGCTGTGGTTCTGCCAGCGGATCAGGCTGGTCATGCTGGGACTCAGGGTCTGGTGCACCAGCAAATCATGCAGGGCCACGAAGATGGGCCGAAAAACCAGGGCCACAACAGCCATCCAGGCCAGTTCCAGGCCGTGGAGCTTGAAGAAATCCGCGCTGGGCGTTGCCTGGGTCAGGTCGATGATGCGGCTCAGGTAGCTGAACAGCGCCACTTCGATCAGCGCACCGACCAGGCCCACCACCAGCAACGCGGCGAAGCTTGGCCAGACCTGTTTCAGGTAATAAGTGTAGAAGGGCAGGACGCGGTCCGGCGGGGCCGAGGTCGGGGCGTCGCGGAAGATGTCGATCAGTTTTTCAAAACGGCGGTAAACCATGGGTACCTAGCCCGGGCAGGGCTCTCCTTATATTTGCTGTGAGCGGCGCGGGGTTGCCGGCACCGCTCAGGCTTGCCCTGTGTGTTCAGTCGATGCGCTTGGCCGACTTGATGATCACAGGGTCGATCGGCACGTTTTGCATGCCTTGCTTGGTGGTGGTCTGGGAGTTGACGATGATGTCCACCACGTCCATGCCCTTGACCACCTTGGCGAACACCGCGTAGCCAGCGTCACGGCCTGGGTCGAGGAAGGCGTTGTCGGCCACGTTGATGAAGAACTGGCTGGTGGCCGAATCCGGGTTGGACGTGCGGGCCATCGACAAGGTGCCGCGATCGTTGTGCAGGCCATTGCTGGCTTCGTTCTTGATCGGCGCCTTGGTGTCTTTCTGCTGCATCTGCTGGGTGAAGCCGCCGCCCTGGGCCATGAAGCCCGGGATCACGCGGTGGAAAATCGTGTTGTTGTAGAAGCCGCTGTCCACGTACTCGAGGAAATTCTTGGTACTGATGGGGGGCTTGACCGGGTCCAGTTCGAGTTCGATCTGGCCGTTGGTGGTGTCCAGCAATACATGCGGTGCCTTGGCGGGTGTCGCGGCCATCAGGTTGGCGGCGAACAGTACGGTGCCGGCGGCGAGGACGATTTTTTTCAGCATGGGGTCAGTGATCCTGAGTGGTGGAATCGGTTGCGGTCAAAAAGTCGAGCAGGGTTTGGTTGAAGCGTTCGGGTTGATCCAGCGGGGTAGCGTGCCGTGAATCGGCGATGACCACCAGCCGTGCGTTGGGCAGATGCTTTACATAGGCTTCTTTCAGCGCCACCGGGGTGTAGTCATGGTCGGCGCAGATGACGAGGGTTGGACAGGTAACCTGTGAAAGTCGTTCCTGGACGCCCCAGCCTACGATCGCATCGAAGCTGGCGAGATAAGCACGTTTGTCGTTCTTTGCCCAGCGCCGGGCCATTTCCAGGCGTAACTCGGTTTGCTCGGGCTTGGGAAACAGCTTCGCACCGAGGGCCTTGCCGATGGTCTCCAGGCTGAGCAGGCGCATCAGGCTCCAGCGCTTGAACCATTGCCAGCAATCGTCCGGCGTGCGGACTTTGACTTCCGGCGCGCTGTTGACGATGCACAGGCTCTTGACCCGTTCGGGTTCATCCACCGCCAATTGGAAACAGATCATGCCGCCCATGGACCAGCCCACCAGATGCACCGGGCCCAGGCCGAGATGTTCGATCAGGGCGCTCAGGTCGGCGCTGAAACCGGCGATGCTGAAGCGCTCGCGGGGCTTGTCGGAACGGCCGTGGCCGCGCACATCCATCACGATCAGACGGTAGTGGGCGGACAGAACCGGGATTTGCTTTTCCCAGTCCTGAGTGCTGGAGCCCAGCCCATGGACCAGCACCACGGGCGTGCCGTGGCCGTATTCCTCGTAGTGCAGGTTGCAACCTTCATGCTCGAAATAGGCCATGGGCGAAGTCCTTGTCAGGCTTGTTCAGGGGCGGCGAATGGCGCATCCAGCGGCGCGGTGTCGAAGGTGCGCAGCAGTTCGATCAGGATTTGCGTGGCCGGGCCCAGGGGTTTTTCCTTGTTTGAAAAAAGATAGAAGGTCGAGTTGCGGCTGCCTCCCTGTTCCAAGGGTAGACGCTTGAGCACGCCTTCCTTGAGTTCCCGTTCGATCATATGCCGGGGCAGCCAGGCGAAACCCAGGCCGCTGCCGACAAAACTCGCGGCGGTGGCCAGGCTGCCCACGGTCCAGCGGTGTTCGGCGCCGAGCCAGCCAACGTCCCGGGGCTGCTGGCGGCCGGAGTCGCGAATGACCACTTGCAACTGGCTTTCCAGGTCCTGGAAGTTCAGCTCGCGATTGAGGCGGTGCAGGGCATGCTCGGGGTGGGCCACCGCGATGAATTCCACGTCGCTCAATTCCGCGCCCAGGTAACCGGGAATGCTGAAACCGCTGATGGCCAGGTCGGCCACGCCTTCGAGCAGGACTTCTTCGACACCCGACAGCACTTCTTCCCGCAGCCGCACCCGGCACCCGCGGCTTTGCGGCATGAACGCGGTCAAGGCACGAACGAGGCGGGCGTTGGGATAGGCCGCGTCGACCACCAGGCGCACTTCCGCTTCCCAGCCCTGCTCCATGTGGTGGGCCAGGTCTTCCAGTTGGCTGGCCTGTTTCACCAATTGCCGCGAACGGCGCAGCAGCACGCCGCCGGCTTCGGTCAGCACGGCCTTGCGCCCATCGATGCGCAGCAACGGCACGCCGAGTTGATCCTGCATGCGGGCCACGGTGTAGCTCACTGACGACTGGGAGCGATGCAGCACATCGGCGGCCTGGGCGAAACCGCCGTGGTCGACCACCGCCTGCAGGGTGCGCCATTGATCCAGGGTCACGCGGGGCGCTTTCATATCGAGCTCCTCTTGTCCTAAGCTGGCGGTCCCTTGGTGGAGACTGCCGAATGAAGAAAATCTGTTGTGTGGTGCTGGCCTTGCTGCCACTGACCGCGTTTGCCTACCCGATCGATGTGGAAAAACACCTCAACGGCCTGAGCATCGACTACACCGCCTATGACACCGATGCCGACATCGGTTCCATCCAGGTCAACAACTACGGCAGTACCGACGCGGCCTGCACCGTCGTGTTCCGCAACGGTCCCGAGTCACCGCGCACCCGCAAGATCGAAGTCGCCGCCGGCAAGTTCAAGAACGCCACGGCCAAGTTCAACCGCAACATCATCAAGCTGCGCATCAAGCTGACCTGTCAGCCGAAATAGGCCGGCAGCGGGGCAGGAGACATTGCTTGCTCCGCTTATAAACGAAAATATCGATGCATTACAGCAGTTATTTGCGCTTTTTCATCGATATGCTCACGTTTAACCTTCACTCCATCGACTGACAACATTCTCAGATGGAGCCTACAAGCCATGTCACGCGTTCTGATCATCGAAAGCAGTGCCCGCCAGCAAGACTCGGTTTCCCGCCAACTGACCCAAACCTTCATCAGCCAGTGGAAAGCTGCGCACCCGGCCGACGAAATCAGCCTTCGTGACTTGGCCATCAACCCGGTGCCCCACCTGGATGCCAATCTGCTGGGCGGCTGGATGAAGCCGGCCGAGCAGCGCAACGACATTGAGAACGCCTCTCTGGAACGCTCCAACCAACTGACCGATGAGCTGCTGGCCGCCGACGTGCTGGTCATGGCGGCACCGATGTACAACTTCGCCATTCCCAGCACCCTGAAAGCCTGGCTCGACCACGTGCTGCGTGCCGGCGTGACGTTCAAATACACCCCCACCGGTCCCCAAGGCCTGCTGGCCGACAAGCGCGCCTTCGTGCTCACCGCCCGGGGCGGCATTCACGCCGGTGGCAGCACCGACCATCAGGAACCCTACCTGCGCCAGGTCATGGGCTTCATCGGGATCCACGACGTGACCTTCATCCATGCCGAGGGCATGAACCTGGGTGGTGAGTTCCAGGAGAAAGGGTTGAATCAGGCCAACGCCAAACTGTCCCAAGTCGCCTGATCCGTTAATCCTCGGATAATCGCCAGGTGGTCTAGTGGCCTGGCGCTTCCCTTCAAACCGTTTTGCGCATCGAACCTCCCTTTGCACTGCTAATGCTCCTGAGTGCATCAGCCCGATTGAACGCTTTAGCGAGATCGGGCTTTTTTTTTGTCTGCAATTCCCGTTCGCGCAATGCCCTCCGTGGGAGCGAGCTTGCTCGCGATAGCGGTGTGCCAGAAACATGGATGCTGACTGATACGCCGCCATCGCGAGCAAGCTCCTCCCACAGGGTTCTGCGTGTCGAGATATTCGCGACAACCCGTAAAACCCGCTATCTTCGCCGCCCATTCGAAACGAGGGGCGGTATGGGCTATCTACTGTTTGTGACATTGATCCAGGCGTTTTCCTTCAGCTTGATCGGCGAGTACCTGGCCGGGCATGTGGACAGTTATTTCGCGGTGCTGGTGCGCGTGGTGCTGGCGGGACTGGTGTTCATCCCGCTGACCCGCTGGCGCCAGGTGGAGCCGTCATTCATGCGCGGCATGCTGTTGATCGGCGCCTTGCAGTTCGGCGTGACCTACGTCTGCCTGTACCTGAGCTTCCGGGTCTTGACCGTGCCGGAAGTGCTGCTTTTCACCATTCTCACGCCCCTGCACGTGACCTTGATCGAAGACGCGCTGAACCGTCGCTTCAATCCTTGGGCATTGATCGCGGCGTTGGTGGCCGTGGCCGGTGCGGCGGTGATTCGTTATGACCGGATCAACCCGGATTTCTTCATGGGATTTTTGCTGCTGCAACTGGCCAACTTCACCTATGCCGCCGGGCAGGTGCTCTACAAACACCTGGTGGCCCGTCACCCGAGCGACCTGCCGCATTACCGGCGTTTCGGCTATTTCTATCTCGGTGCGCTGATGGTGGCGTTGCCGGCGTTCCTGCTGTTCGGCAAGCCAGACTTCTGGCCCGAAGCGCCGTTGCAATGGGGTGTGCTGGTGTTCCTCGGGCTGGTTTCCACTGCATTGGGACTGTACTGGTGGATCAAGGGCGCGTGCCTGGTCAACGGCGGGACGCTGGCAGTGATGAACAACCTGCACGTGCCGGTGGGGCTGTTGGTGAACCTGCTGATCTGGAACCAGCATGAGGCGTTGGGGCGGTTGCTGCTGGGTGGGGCGGTGATATTGATGGCGGTGTGGATCAGTCGGTTGGGGGTACGCAAACCTCAGCCTGCGTACTGACCCCTGAACCCTGTGGGAGCGAGCTTGCTCGCGATGGCGGAGTATCAGTCAGCATCTATGATTCTGATGCACCGCCATAGCGAGCAAGCTTGCTCCCACAGGGGAATGGGGGTGGCGTTAAGAGCTCCGGCTCTCACCGG
>NZ_JABAEE010000106.1:0-17130 GCF_023701885.1 Pseudomonas sp. CG7
CACCGAGCTCCAATATCGGTTAACGCGCGCGCTGCGTCCAGCCCCCCCGGCCCCCGCCCACCCCCAAAAACCTAGGGCCGCTACGCGACCCAGCGGGAGCAAGCTCCCTCGCCACAATGGACTGCACACGACTTAAGAACCTCAAGGCGAGCACATGAAGATTTCGAGACAGGCCTACGCCGACATGTTCGGCCCCACCGTCGGCGACAAGGTTCGCCTGGCCGACACCGAGTTGTGGATCGAAGTGGAAAAGGACTTCACCACCTACGGCGAAGAAGTGAAGTTCGGCGGCGGCAAGGTGATTCGCGACGGCATGGGCCAGAGCCAATTGTTGGCCGCCGAGGTCGTCGACACGCTGATCACCACCGCGCTGATCATTGACCACTGGGGCATCGTCAAGGCCGATGTCGGCCTCAAGGACGGGCGCATCGCGGCCATCGGCAAGGCCGGCAACCCGGACATCCAGCCCGACGTGACCATCGCCATCGGCGCCAGCACCGAAGTCATCGCCGGTGAAGGCATGATCCTCACCGCTGGCGGCATCGATACCCACATCCACTTCATCTGCCCGCAGCAGATCGAAGAAGCGCTGATGAGCGGCGTCACCACCATGATCGGCGGCGGCACGGGCCCGGCCACCGGGACCAATGCCACCACCTGCACCTCCGGGCCGTGGCACCTCGCGCGAATGCTCCAGGCCGCCGATGCCTTCCCGATGAACATGGGCTTCACCGGCAAGGGCAACGCCAGCCTGCCGGAGCCGCTGGTCGAACAGGTCAAGGCCGGCGCCATCGGACTGAAGCTGCACGAAGACTGGGGCACCACCCCGGCGGCTATCGACAACTGCCTGAGCGTGGCCGATCAGTACGACGTGCAGGTGGCGATCCACACCGACACCCTCAACGAGTCCGGTTTCGTCGAGACCACCCTGGCCGCGTTCAAGGGCCGCACCATCCACACCTACCACACCGAAGGCGCCGGTGGCGGCCATGCGCCGGACATCATCAAGGCCTGCGGTTTCCCCAACGTGCTGCCCAGCTCCACCAACCCGACCCGACCGTTCACCCGCAACACCATCGACGAGCACCTGGACATGTTGATGGTCTGCCATCACCTGGACCCGAGCATCGCTGAAGATGTGGCCTTCGCCGACAGCCGCATCCGCCGCGAGACCATCGCCGCCGAAGACATCCTCCACGCCCTCGGCGCCTTCTCGATGATCAGCTCCGACAGCCAGGCCATGGGCCGTGTCGGCGAAGTCATCACCCGCACCTGGCAGACCGCCGACAAGATGAAAAAACAACGCGGCGCCCTCCCCGGCGACGGCGAAGGCAACGACAACTTCCGCATCAAGCGCTACATCGCCAAGTACACCATCAACCCGGCGATCACCCACGGCATCAGCCATGAAGTGGGCTCTATCGAAGTGGGCAAATGGGCCGACCTGGTGCTGTGGCGCCCGGCGTTTTTCGGCGTCAAGCCGACGCTAATCCTCAAGGGCGGGGCGATCGCCGCCAGCCTGATGGGCGACGCCAACGCCTCGATCCCGACGCCACAACCGGTGCACTACCGGCCGATGTTCGCCAGCTACGGCGGCTCACGACACGCCACCAGCCTGACCTTCATCAGCCAGGCCGCCGCCGAGGCCGGGTTGCCGGAACAGCTTGGGTTGAAGAAAAGAATCGCCGTGGTCAAAGGCTGCCGCAATGTGCAGAAAACCGACCTGATCCACAACGACTACCTGCCAAGTGTCGACGTCGACCCGCAGACCTACCAGGTCAAGGCCGACGGCGTGCTGTTGTGGTGTGAACCGGCTGATGTGTTGCCGATGGCGCAGCGCTATTTCCTGTTTTGAATGGAGGTACGTGGCGAGGAGCAAGCGACCTCGCCACAGGCCCGCTCTACAGGTCCGTACTTTCCTGCAACGCACTCAGTTCATTCTGGGTCAGCGATTGGATCAATTCCGCTTCCTTGACCCTGTGCTGCAAGCCCAGCGCTTCGGACTGACTGGCATAGTCGGCTTCCTCAAGGGTTCCGTCCGCTTTCTGCTCATCCAGCGCCGAAAGCTCATCGGAGAGGGCGTCGGTCAACGCCTGGAAATCTGCCGCATGCTGCTGCTTCAAATAGTCGATCCAGAAATCGCGGCCCACCAGCGACTGCACTTGTTGGGGCGAGTCGTCCAGGGCCAGGACCTCGGCGGCCGCAGCATCGAGCATGGCACTGGAAACGTTGCCCAGGTTGGTGAAGCGTCCTCCTCCCGGTTGCCCCGGCAGCTCCAGCCGATCCCTCAGCCCCGTACGATAGGCCAAGCGGACCTCGACTTCTTCGATCAGCCTGATCAGCTCGGCCTTTTGCGCGGCTGTGAGCCCTTCACGGGCATTGATTGCATCACGACGTCCCTGGATGTCCTGCAGGGCTATCCGCTCCACTTCATCCAGCCGGAACAATCCCTTGGCCAAGCGAATCAGCGTGGCCGCTTCATCCCCCTCCGCCGACAGGGCCTTGGCGTTGTGGATCATCATCTTTATTTCCAGGTTGCTGAAAGACAACGAAGCACGGTCTTCACAGGCCGGTTCGCCGGCCAGTTCAAACAGTTCACGACGCAATTCAGTGGAATCCCTGGCAGCCTCCAGCATCTGCCAGACGCGGGCCTGCAGGTCCGAATAGTCAGCCACGTCCTGATAGGACCCGATCAACCGACTCAACAGTTGGAAGAACTCTTCGGATTGCGGGTCTGCCTGCAGGCTTCGCCACAGGGCCTTTTTATCCTCCCATTGTTCGGATGGCAGATCACGCAGCCATGGCCGCACGTCCGGCCGCCTGCTCACCACAGTGTTGGCCGCCAGCTGGAGTGTTCCCATTCTGCGCGGGGCGACCCATTCAGGATGGGCCTGCTGAAGATTTGCCCAATATTCACGCAAGCGCTGCCCGATCGCCTCGTCCATGGGATTGCCCTGGATAAACGTCACACCATTGAGCCGGGCCATGGCATGGGCCCGCTCGGCGGGCGGATCGATCACGTGCGCCGGCACCTCGGTCAGTAGATTTCTGCGCAAGTCCAGTTCCTCCAGTGGCTGGTCAAGCAGGCCCGTGGGCCAGGTGTCGACCCTGGTGTTCCTCAGCAACAGCTCAGTCAGGGCTGGCATGGTGCTGAAATCGGGCAAACGCCCCAGTGGATTGTCGTGAAGGGTAAGGGACTCCATGGCGGACAAACCTCCCAGGACTTCAACGCCACGGGGTGTCAGGGCGATCTGGTTCGAGGCCAGTGTGAGGTTGGTCAGACGGGGCATTCCCTCCAACGCCTCCGGCACTTCCGTCAGGTTGTTATGGGCAATGTCCAACCAACGAAGGGCAGGGAAACGCGTGAGAAAACCGTTACAGGTGTGTTGCGACAAGCCCGCCCCGTAGAGCCTCAAGTAGGTTACGTGACTGAAATCTGCCGACAGCTGCGGCAACGACCTCACATGCATCCAGCCCAGATCCAGCTCATACCCCACACGCCGGCCGTCCACTACACCGACAGCCCGGGACTGGCGTCTCCAACACTGACGAATCCGATCGGCGGTGATGCGTTTGAGTCTTCGTCTTGCCGCCGATGCGTTGTTGTCCGCGTCGTCCGTCTCAGCGGAAGCGACCCAACAGTCCAGCTCGTTGCGCAACATACGGTATTCGGTTTCAAGGCGCCCGATCTCCGCGGCCGCTCCGTCGCCCAATTCCCGCACAAAGACCCGGGCTTCCTGAGGCGAGTAATCGGGGAACAAATTTCGCACCCGTCTTTCCGGCGACCGGCCCAGGCGCAGCCATTCCAAAGGCCCGCCCAAGGGATAGCCGTATCTGCCCGAAGCCAGGCGCATGGGCGAGACGAACGACGGCTTGACTGCCGGCATCTTCAAGACCTTCGCCAATGAAGCACGGCTCACCGGCGCCGCACCGATCGCGTCCTTCAACAGCGCGCCATGGTGGATCGAAGCACGACCCATCGCCTGGCGCTCTGCATCCGGAAGCGCATGCTGCAAGGCAGCGTAGAGGCTGCCCTCGCTGCTCAAATCGTTGCCGCTGTCGTCATGGGCTTGATAAAGATCGTCATTCTTGACGACGATTTTGACCTGCGTCGAGTCCGCCGGCCCGACGCTGTCGATCAAGTCCCCAGAGGTGAAATCTTTCCTCAGCTCGATGCGTACCGTATCGCTCCAGCCCGCCAACGTCTTGAGGGTCGCCAGTGCCAGGCGGGGTGTATCCGCCGTGGCCAGGCTCTCCTGGTATAAACCTTCGTAGGCCCGGTTCAAACGGATCGCCCGCTGAAAGTGACGCAGCTCTTCGGCGATGCGCAGCGGGATGGGTTTGGTCTGGGTGGCATCGGTGTAATCCCATCCCGCCATTTGCCGGATTTCGGCAGGGCGGGCGTGGACCATGATCTGCTCGATGGCGGCCGCCGGAACCGAAGGAAAACGGGATTTGATCAGCTTGACCCGTGGATCTTGCGACACATCGCCTGTGGCGTAGTGGTCATCGATCAGTTGTTTTTTCTCACGCTCCGCTACCTTAAGCAGATTCTTGCGAAATTGCTGGATTCGGGCGTTCATGTCTGTTTTCGCAAGCGCCGGACGTGTGCCAGCCAGCAAGCCATTGCCCGTCGCATCCACGGCCTCGATCAGGTTCCTGGGAAATGAAGATGAATAAACTTCCGTATCGCTGACGACGACTTCACGGAGCGTCGATGCTTCATCCGATGGATGGGCGTACTCCCAAAGGGTCTTGCCCGAGCGGTCGATCACCTTCAGCTTCAAGTTTTTTGGCCACGGGCCGTAGCCCGTGAGCAAGTGCAGCTGGGTCATCGAATCGGCCTTTTCATAGACCTGCGGATCTTCGCTTTGCATGTGCAACAGGAAAGCGTCGACTTTGCGAGCGATGTCGAAGCGCTTGATCGTGTCGTCCAGCAATACAGGCGCCGGTTCTCCCTCGGCATGCATGCGCCGCAGCGCATCCTCGCTGGTGCCACTGGCGGTACGGATGTGCTCGAGCTCAGTGTCGCTGAAGTCCTTGACCCGATGACCGAGCCGGCGCATCAGCGTCACGCCTTCCCAACTGCGCGGCTGTTCCAGTTCATGGCTCCAGGCACCGCTGCCGTTGTGCGTCAACTCGGGCTGATAGGCATCGGGCCGGGACGGATGGCGAATGCGATAGCGCTGGGTGGCTGGGTCCTGCTGGACTTCGTAGCGGATGTCGTTCAACGGCAGGACATCGCGACCGCTGACACGGTGCAATCCCAGGGCATCGGGCTGCGAATTCGCGGGCAGCTCCAGATCGCTCTGGTAAGGCGTCAGATCAGGGCGCCAGAGCCGTGTTTCGCCAGTCGGCGATGTTACGGGCTCCAATTGATCCACGGTCGCCGATGGCATGATGCGCGGGAGCACCTTGGCGCCGGCGGCCATGAACGCGGCGTTGAGCGCCAGGCTGGAAAAATGCCCCCACATTTCCTTGGTTTCCCCTTGCTCGAACGTCTCGACGGCCTCGAACGCCTCGTACAGCATTTGCAATGCCCACACAGTCATCATCACCTGACCGAGCCCGGGAACGACGAACGCCGCCATGTTGAGCACATCGATGACCGTATTTTCCCAACTTTCCAGGCGCGTCTGACGCGCCTTCTTGTCTTCATCGCCCGTAGGAACCGCCGCGACCCGTGCGTTCTGGTAAATCTTGCGGACCTGATTGACCCGTAGCGTCTCCCACAAGAAACCCTTGAGGTCGGACGCGCTCATCGGCAGCCTGGGCAGGTTCGACGTGAGTGGAAAGTCACCTTTGGCATCGGTTTGCGAAGAGGGTTTGAAGAGACGGTTGAAACGCTCGAAGAAATGCCCTTGCTCGTGCAGCGGCACAAAGCGACTGAAAAAACGACGGTAGTCGAGGTTATGCAGGCGGCGCCGCAGTTCGACCATGAACGCGTCGCTTGAGGCATATTCCTTCACCGGATGCTCAGGATCGTCCGGAATGTAGGCCACGACTCGCTCCAACCGGTTACTTTTCTCGCGTTCCGGACCGATCAGCAGGGGGCCGACAAGTTCGACCTCAAGGACCTTCAACGTGGCGAAGGTCACCGGGCGACCGTCCAGCTCGGCCGAGGGTTGCCCACCCACCACCCGCTGCAACATTCGGTAGGTGTCCTGGCGAATATCCCCCTTGGCCTGGGCAATCTCGGTGCTGATCGTCAGGCGTTGCTTGTGATGCTCGCGCAACTGTTCATCCAACCGTTCGCGGGCCTGACGGTCGTTCGGTTCCAGGACCGTCGCAAGATGTTCCCGGTACTTGCGCCCCAGGTCGAGCTGGCGGCATAGCTTGATAAAGGCTTCGGGGGCAATGGGCAGTGTGCCGGCGCGCACGGACTCGAGGGGGTGGCTCAAGGTGCCATCAGCCGACACCGGCGTGGTGGTAATGAGGTGGCAATCGTCGCAGTCGAGCTTGCGCTCTTCATCGGGCTCGAAATTCGCCAGCGCGATGTCCAGCAGCGAACCGCCTCGGTATTGGTAGGTGTCGTAGGCGTCACCGGTCAAGCGATGAAGCAGATTGGAGCCCAGGTCGGTACGCGTCTTGACCGCGAACTTGCGGGCAAAATAAACCTCCCGGACGTTAAGCGTACGCTTGAAGGTGGCCTGGATGGCCTGGCTGAGCAAGGGTTCGGCAAAGGCCCGCACGTCCTGGACCTTGCCCAGTGCGTAATCGACCTGGTTGAAAATCTTGCAGTACTGCTCGTGACTGCTTTTGAGGCTGGCTCTGGATTGGTGGGTGGTCTTTACGTACCACTCTGGAAGCTCCATGTCATGATCGCGCAGCGCTTGCTGGCGCTGCTCGGTGGCGTTCATGAAGCAGGGGGAAATACGACTTCTGAGCAAATCGTCGTGCTCACCCTTTTTTGAAGCAGGTGCGGGCGTGGTGGTTTTCGCAGCGGTAGGCTCTGGCATCTCGGGTCATCCTTGAGGTTGGAAAACCCGAGCCTACTCATTGCCTGCGCCATGGATGCGGTAACTATTTATCGCTTTGCCCACAAGACATGACATGCGAACCCACTGACGCCTCGTCACCCGCTCCGGCCCCAAAGATCTGCCTTACAGGTCGGTGCTCTCCTGCGCGTCCAGCGCTTGTTCGGTCAACGCCTGGATCAGCTCCGCCTCCTTGATCCGCTGTTGCAAGCCCAGCGCCTCGGACTGGCTCACATAGTCAGCCTCCTCCAAGGTTCCGGCCGCTTTCGCCTCATCGAATTCAAGCTGCTGGGTAACCAGCGTGTCAGCCAAGGCCTCGAAGGCTGGTTGATGCTGTTGTTTCAAGAAGTCGATCCAGAACTCCCGCCCTACGATCGACTGCAGGAGGCGGGGCGAATCATCCAGCGCCAGTACTTGCTTAGCCGCGTCATCCAGCATCAGCGATGTCACGTTACCCATGTGGATAAATCGCCCGCCCTCGGGCTGGCCCGGTAGCGCTAGCCGATCCTTGAGCCCTACGCGGTAGGCCAGGCGCACCTCGACTTCTTCGATGTTGCGCAGTTGCCGGGTTCTCTGGGCGGGCGTCAGGTCCGACCGGGCAGCGATGGCGTCACGCCGTTTCTGGACATCCTGCAGCGCGATGCGCTCCACTTCGTCGAGACGAAACAAACCCTTGGCCAGCCTGAGCAACGTTGCCGCCTCCTCCTCTCCGCTCGCTGCGGCCTTGGCGTTGTGGATCATCAATCGGATTTCCAGGTAGCTGAACGACAGCGCCGCGCGATCTTCACACGCCGGGGCTCCCGCCAGCTCGAACAGTTCCCGGCGCAACTCAGTGGAGCCGCTGGCGGCTTCCAGCATTCGCCAGACCCGCAACTGAAGGTCAGCGTAGTGTTCTTCGCCCTGATAGGACGTGGCCAGGCGGTTCAACAGTTCAAACAATTCGCCAGACTGCGGTTCACTCGCCAGGCTTTGCCACAACGCACGCTTTTCTGCTAATTGCCCGTCGGGCAGGTTTTGCAGCCATTGCTGCACATTGGCCGCCGTCCCCGTGGCCGCATGACCAAACGCCCCGTGTTGACGCAACGTTATCCACTCGGGATGCACACGCCACAGGTCCGCCCAATAATCATGCAGGCGCTGCTGGGTCGCTGCGCTCAACGGATTGCCTTGGAGGAACGTCACGCCGTTGACGCGGGCCGTGGCAAGGGCGTCGGCCGCCGTTGGGTTGACCAGCGCGTCCGGAACGTCGGTCAACTGGTTGTCGCGCAGATCAACGAACTCCAGCGGCAAGCCACGCAGGCCAGCTGGCCAAGTGTTGATTCCCGTGCCCTTGAGACCCAGGCCGCGCAGATCGGACATGCGGCTGAAATCTGGAAGTTGCCCCAAGGGATTGTTTTCGAAGTTGAGGACTTTCAGTCGGGTAAGGCCTTGCAATATCTCAATGCAACGAGGGGTCAGACTGAGGGCATTGTTGGTCAGCAGCAGCTTGGTCAAGCCATTCATGGGCCCCACGGCAGCGGGGATCGTCGTCAACCGGTTGTCAGACATGTCCAGCCAGCGAAGCGAGGAAAAACCGGAGAGGAAGCTTTCGCAGGCCTGTTGCGACAAGTCCATGCCAGCCATCTTCAGCGAGGCCACGTGGCTGAAATCCGCCGACAGGTCCGGCAGATGCCCGACGGTCAGGCGCCCCAGATCGAGCTGATAGCCCGCCGGGCGACCATCCGCAGCCGTGACCAGAGGGGTCTGGCGCCTCCAGCAACGCTTGATCTGCTCGGCCACCCCGCGCTTGCGCACGGGCGGCACCTGCTCCATGCGGTCGCCGGAATAGATCCAGGTGGTCGTATTGGCCCAACGGTCGAGGTCCCGATCCAGCATGTCCAACTCGACCTTGCGTCGCTTGAGCTCCGCCACGGCGCCGTCGCCCAGTGAGGCCAGCAAAACCTGGACTTGCTCGTTCGTATAGTTCGGGTACAGCTCCAGCACGCGGCTTTCCACCGAACGACCCAGCCCCAACAAGGCTCGCAGCCCGCTCAAGGGATAAGCGAATCCGCCCGACGCCAGGCGCATCGGCGAGCGGAACGAGGGCTTGATGGTCGGCAAACCCAAGGTTCGCGCCAGCGCGTTGCGTTCCAGCGGCATTTCACCGAGCGCCTTTTCCAGCAGGGCACCCTGGTGAATCGAAGGGCGTCCCATCGCCTCGCGCCCGGCATCCGGCAAGGCATGGTGCAGCGCGGCAAAGAGGCGACCCCAGTGGCTCAGCTCATTGCCGTGGTCATCGAGCGCCTGGTAACGAGCCCCGTCCCTGACCACGATCTTGGTCTGCGCCGCCTCAAGCGGCCCGATGCTGTCGACCAATGCGCCAGTCGCATGATCGTCACGCAGCTCGATACGCACCGTGTCGCTCCAGCCGGGCAAGGTCTTGAGTGTTGCCAGCACCAGGCGGGGCGTGTCCGCCGTCGCCAGCGCGGGTTGGTACAAGCCTTCATAGGCCCGGTTCAAACGCACCGCTCGCTGGCAATGACGCAACTCCTCGGCGATGCGCAACGGGATGGGCTTGGTCTGGGTGCGATCCGCGTTATTCCAGGCGGCCATCTGCTGAAGCTCCCCACGATTGGCATGGGCGATCATCTGCTCGATGGCGCCGGTCGGCACCGACGGGACGCGAGCCTTGATCAACGCGACCCGAGGGTCGGTTGGCTCTTGGCCCCTGGCGTAGTAATCGTTGAGCAGCTGGATTTTTTCCCGCTGCGCCACCTCGGCGAGGTTGATCCTGAGCTGGCGAATCCGAGCGTCCATGTTCGTTTTCGCTATCGCCGGACGGGTGCTGGCCAACAAGTCTTTCCCGGTCGCGTCCACCGCCTCGATCAGGTTTTTCAACACCGAAGGGGTACGTACTTTTTCCTCGGGAATGATCACATCGCGAACCGGAACGGCGCTTTCCGATGGTCGAACATACTGCCAGAGCGTCTTGCCCGCCCCATCCTTCACCTGCAATCTCAGGCCGCTTGGCCAGGGGCCATAACCGGCGAGCAAGTGCAGCTGGGTCACTGGATCGGCTTCGTCCTGTCGCCGCGAATCCTCGCTTTGCAATTGCCCGATAAAAGTGTCGACTTGTCGCGCCAAGTCAAAACGCTTGACCGTATCGGCCAGCAGCGCGGGCATCGGCTCGCCGTCCACATGCAGGCGTCGCAACACGCCCTCGCTGATGCCACTGGCGATACGGATCTGCTCCAATTCGTGGTCACTGAAATCCTTGACCCGATGACCGAGCCGGCGCATCAGCGTTGCCCCTTGCCAGCCTTGCGGTCTTTCGAGTTCATGATTCCAGGCACCGCTGCCGTTGTGTGTCAGCTTGGGCTGGTAGGCATCCGGCCGGGAAGGGTGGCGGATGCGATAGCGGTGGGTAGCCGGATCCTGTTGCACCTCGTAGTAGTGTTCCTCCAACGGCAGGACCTCGCGGCCACTGACTTCGTACAGTCCCAGACTGTCCGGGACGGCGCCAGCGAGCGGTCGCAAAGGACTGCGGTACGGCGTGAGATCAGGCTTCCACAGTCGCGATTCCCCGTTGGCCCGTTCCACCGCTTCCAACTGATCCACACTGGCCGATGCCTGGATCTTCGGCAACACCTTGGCGCCTGCGGCGATGAACACGGTGTTGAGCGCGACGCTGGAAAAGTGCCCCCACATCTCCTTGGTCTCCCCCTGCTCGAACGCCTCGATCCCTTCGAACGCTTCTTCAAACATCTGCACGGCCGCCACGGTCAGCATCAGCGGCCCCAACGCGGGCACCACGAAGGCCAGGTGGGTGAGCACGTCGATCACCGTGTGCGTCCAACTCTCCAGGCGCGCCAGACGGGCAACCTTGTCTTCATCGGCGGAGGGCACCGCCACCGCTCGCGCGTCCATCTCGATCTTCTGGAGTTGTTCGCGGCGCAAGGCTTCCCACAGGGCGCCGGGGATGGGCGACGCGGCCATGCGCAAGTTGTTCAACGAGGGCTTGAGCGGATAGTCGGACTGGGCATCGGCCTGGGGAGAAGGTTGGTAGAGCTGGTCGAACTGCTTGATAAAAGTCCCTTGCTGGCTCAGCGGTATACAGCGACTGAAGAACCGTCGGTAGGCGATGCCATGGAGGCGTCGGCGCAGTTCGATCATGAATTCGGTACTGGACGCGTATTCCTTGAGCGGGTGCTCGGGATCGCCCGGGAGATACGCCACCATTCGCTCCAGGCGCCGGGTCTTTTCCCGGTCGGGGCCGATCAGCAGCGGGCCGACCAGTTCGGTGTCGAAGATTTTCAGCGAAGTGAATGTCACCGGCCGCCCGTCGAGCATGACCCCGTCGTGATCGCCGATCACTTGCCGCAACATCTGGTACGTGTCCTGGCTGATGTCCGCCTTGGCCCAGGCGACTTCGGCACTCAGCGCCAACGCTTGCTTGTGGTGATCACGCAGTTGCTGGTCGAGCCGCTTGCGGGCATCGTCGTCAGCGGGTCGGGCAATGGCGCGAATGTGTTGCTGGTAGCGCCGTCCGAGGTCCAGTTTGCGGCACAGCCTGGCAAAGGCGTGCGGGGCGATTGGCAACGCCCCCGCCCGGACGGCGTCCAGCGTGGGCTTAGGCGTACCACTGGCGGACAGTGACGTGGTGGTGATGACATGGCAGCCGTCGCAATCGAGCTTAAGCTCTTCGTCGGGTTCGAAGTTCGCCAGCGCGGTTTCCAACAACGAAGCGCCTCGATACTCGTAGGTATCCCAGGCCTCTCCGGTCAGACGGTGAAGCAGCGTGCTGCCCAGGTCCTTGCGGGTCTTGAGACCGTACTGGCGCGCGTAATAAACCGCCTCCACGTCCAGTGTTCGCTTGAATTCCTTCTGGATGGCCTGGGTCAGCAGCGGTTTGGCAAAGGCGCGGATGTCCTCGATGCTGCCCAAGGCGCTGTCGATCAGGTTCAAGCTGTCGCGGTAGCGCGAATGCTGTTCCTTGAGACGGGTTCGGGTTGCGTGGGAAGCCTTCGCGTACCAGGCCGGGAGTTCCAGGTCGTGGTCGCTCAACGCTTGCTGGCGCCGCATGGCGGCCCCGATGTACCAATCGGGAACCCGCTGCTTGAGCAGGTCGAAGTGGACGCCGCGACTTTCAGGTTGCGGCGTCATGCCGGGCTCGGTAATGACGGGAATAGGCATTGGCATTCGGATCATCCTTGAGAGTGGAAAACCCGAGCCTACCCAGTGCATCACCGGCCAGTGCGGTAACTATCTATCGTTTTTTTCTGCAAGACCCGGCGAGCACGCCTGCCGTTCTTACTCCACCCAACGGCCCAACTGCTGGCGCAGCCGGCGATTCTCGGATCGCAATTGCTGGACCTCCTCCAACAAATCCAGGGCCAGGGCGACACCGTCCCATTCCAGTTCCAATTCGTGGCGCAGCTTGGCGGCCCGGCGTGCCAGGACCAGTTCATAATCGGTGAAACGCCAGTCCGTAGGTGCCGCGCCGTGAGGCTCGAGGATGCCGTGCTCGACGATTTCAATCACGTGGACATCCGCCAGCGCAGCGGCTTCACAGAATTCCATCAGGTTCAGTTCAATGATCGGGTCGTTCATGGTCTGCTTCTCCCAATGCTTCAACTGTCGAGTCTAGCCAGGATTGTGGAAAACCCGGTTTTGTGGCGAGGGAGCTTGCTCCCGCTCGGCTGCGCAGCAGTCGTAAAACCTGCCTACCGGTTTTCCCTGGCGCACCGTATCGAATGGTTTTGGGGCTGCTTCAGCCCAGCGGGAGCAAGCTCCCTCGCCACGGGGTTGTGTTGCCAGGCCTGTGATTACCGGTCAGAAGTTCTCCCGAGGATCGAACGCGGCTTTCTTCGCCAGCTCGGCCCATAAGGCCTTGACCGATTCGTCGCTGGCCTTGGGCATCACGGCCTTGAGCTGAACGAACAGGTAGCCGCGCTCGCCGGCCTTGTTGCGCAGGCCGTGGCCCTTGGCGCGCATGCGCTGGCCGTTCTGGCTGCCGGCCGGGACCTTGAGGTTGATCTTGCCGGTGAGGGTCGGCACCGCGACCTCGGTGCCCAGCGCCAATTCCCATGGCGCCAGGGGCAAGGTGATGATCAAGTCCTGGCCTTCGACGTCGAACTTGGGGTGCGGCGCGAAACGAATGGTCAGGTACAAGTCCCCATTGGCGCCACCACCGATTCCCGGCGCGCCCTGGCCCTTGAGGCGGATACGCTCGCCATCGGTCACGCCCAGCGGGATCTTCACGTTCAGGCTCTTGCTGGTGTTGCTCACGTGCTGGCCCGCCGCGTTGTATTGCGGCACCTGGAAGGTGACCTTCTTCGATTCGATCGACAGGGTTTCTTCCAGGATGATCGGTAATTCCATTTCCACGTCTTGCCCTCGACGGCCGGCGCTGCGACCTGACTGTCCGCCGCCGAAACCCGGCCCGCGATTACCGAAAATCGAACTGAAGAAGTCCGAGAAATCCCCGGTGTCCTGGCCGCCAAAACCGCCACGGCTCTGCCAGCCCGGTGGTCCCTGGAACGGCTGGCCGTGCTGGCCATACCGGCGCAGGTCGTCGTACTCGGCGCGCTTGTCGGCGCTTTTCAACGCTTCATAGGCTTCGGAGACGTCCTTGAACTTGGTCTCGGCGTCTTTCTCTTTACTCACGTCCGGGTGGTATTTGCGCGCCAGCTTGCGGTAGGCAGCCTTGATCGTGCTGTCGTCCGCCGTGGGCTCGACACCCAGGATCTTGTAATAGTCTTTGAAGTCCATCTAAGCATCACCATCCGTTATCGATGTCGCACCGCCACGCACAGCCTGCCCGGATAACCGGACAGCGGGTTGACCGACCTCAAGATTGGGACCGGGCGGCACGTCAGAAGTTTATCGGCAGCGGGTGGCGGTTCTTGTATCCGCCCTGTGGCTGCCAGGCTCATGCCAGCAAGTTTGGGGGTGTGATGCCGTCTTTCAAGGCCGATGATTGCGAATTAGCAGATAACCGGCCTTCGAATCCGCGTCCCACTGGCATACACTGCGCGGCCGTTTTTTCAACTGGAACCCGAAAGACATGAAAAACGCATCCCCGGCCCGTGCCTGCTGCATCGACTTTGGCACGTCCAACTCCACCGTCGGCTGGCTGCGCCCCGGCATGGAAACGATGATCGCGCTGGAGGACGACAAGATCACCCTGCCCTCGGTGGTCTTTGTCAATCTCGAGGAACGCCGCCCGGTGTATGGCCGCCTGGCCCTGCACGAATACCTGGAAGGCTATGAAGGCCGCTTGATGCGCTCGCTCAAGAGCCTGCTGGGCTCCAAGCTGATCAAGCACGACACCAGCGTGTTGGGCACGGCGATGCCCTTCAAGGACCTGCTGGGGCTGTTCATCGGCCAATTGAAGAAACGCGCCGAGGCCACCGCAGGACGGGAATTCGAAGAAGTGGTCCTGGGGCGCCCGGTATTTTTCGTCGATGACGATGAAATGGCCGATCAGGAAGCGGAAAACACTTTGGTAGACGTCGCCCGCGCCATCGGCTTCAAGGAGGTTTCGTTCCAGTACGAGCCTATCGCCGCGGCCTTCGACTATGAATCGACCATCGAGAAAGAAGAGCTGGTGCTGATCGTCGACATCGGCGGCGGTACTTCGGACTTTTCCCTGGTGCGCCTGTCCCCCGAGCGCCGTACCCACGACAACCGCCACGCCGACATCCTCGCCACCGGTGGCGTGCACATCGGCGGGACCGATTTCGACAAGCAGCTCTCGCTGGCCGGCCTGATGCCGCTGTTCGGCTACGGCAGCCGCATGAAAAGCGGTGCCTACATGCCCACCAGCCACCACATGAACCTGGCGACCTGGCACACCATCAACGCGGTGTACTCGCAAAAGTCCACCCTGGCCCTGGGCAGCATGCGCTACGACATCGAAGACACCGGCGGCATCGACCGGCTGTTCAAGCTGATCGAACAGCGCGCCGGGCACTGGCTGGCGATGGAAGTGGAAGAAACCAAGATCGAGTTGACCCACGCCGACCAGCGCCATTTGCTCCTGGACCGGATCGAGCCCGGCCTGAGCGTGGAACTGAGCCGGACGCTGTTCGAGTCGGCCATCGACGGCTTGCTGGAGCGGGTACGCGGCAGCGTCACGCAGTTGCTCAACGATGCCAACGTGCGGGTCGATCAGGTCGATACGGTGTTCTTCACCGGCGGTTCCAGCGGCATCCCGGCGCTGCGCAACAGCGTCTCGGCGATGCTGCCCCAGGCGCGGCATGTGGAAGGCAATATCATCGGCAGTATCGGCAGCGGTTTGGCGATCGAGGCGATGAAGCGGTATGGGAGCCAGGTCTGATCCAAGACCGAGGCCCCCCCTTCGCGAGCAAGCCCGCTCCCACAGTTTGACCGAGTTCTTTCAGAAGAAATGCGGTCGAACTGTGGGAGCGGGCTTGAACGCGAAAGCGGTAGATCAATCAACACAACTTCCGGATCAAACCATCCCCACCTGCTTCAACTCACTCTTGAGATACGCATAATAAATCGGCCCCGCCACCACCCCCGGCAGGCCGAATGCGGCTTCGAACACCAGCATTGCCATGAGCAATTCCCAGGACTTGGCGCTGATCTGCCCGCCAACGATACGGGCGTTGAGAAAGTATTCGAGCTTGTGGATCACGATCAGGTAACCCAGCGCCGCCACCGCCACCCAGATCGACAACGACAGGGCAACGATAGTGATCAGGGTGTTGGACATCAGGTTGCCAATCACCGGCAGCAGCCCCAGCAGGACCGTCATCACGATCAGGGTCTTGGTCAAAGGCAGCTGAATGCCGAACAGCGGCAGCACCACCGCCAGGAAAATCCCGGTGAAGAAGGTGTTGAGCAGGGAAATCTTGATCTGGGCGAAGACGATGTTGCGAAACGCCTTGACCAGCAGGTTCAGGCGATCGAACAGCGCCGCGGCCAGGGGCTTGCGCTTGGTCAGGTCGGGAATGCGCTGCAGGGCAACGATGGCCCCCAGCACCATGCCGATCAGCAAGGTCACGAACATGTGGGCAGCGTCCTTGCCCACCAGTTGCAGGTCGCTCAGGTGCTTGCTCACCCAGTCGCCGATTGCCACTCGGAACTCGGCAGCGCTGGCCGGTAGGTAGGCGTCGATGAACGGCGGCAATTGTCCACGGGCGCGGTCGACCACCGTCATGAATTTGTCCAGGGACGCGCCTGGGTTTTCTGCTTCATGGAGCAGGAAACTGAAGGCCCCGGCGAAAATCAACGAAAGCACACTGACCACCAGCGTGCCGAGCAACGCCACTGCCAGCCAGCGGGCACGGCGGCCTTCGATCAGGCGCTGCAACTGCGGGGTGAGCATGTTGACCAGTTCGAACACCAGCAGCCCGGCCAGCAGGCTCGGCAACAGGCGCAGCGGCAGCACCAGCAACAACCCACCAAAAATGATCACCCAACTGATCACCAACAACACATGACGCTGAGAAAACGTTGGCATACAGCCTCAGGACAAAACGGCGTGAAAGGATCGGCAGTCTGCCAGCGATCCGCTGGCAGCACTAGGGATTGTGTCGGCCGACCTTCGTCGCAGTTCAGGGCTTTTTTGTAACTTTTGCGTCGGCCCCATCGCGAGCAGGCTCGCTCCCACAGTGGATCGGCGTTGGCCTGCCCATGTGGGAGCGAGCCTGCTCGCGATGGGGTCCCACAGATCCGGCACTTATTTTTTCTTCAGGCACTCACTCATGAACGCCTTGCGGGCATCGCCCTTCAGCGCCTGCTCGGTGGCGGTGGCGTTGCAGCTCTTCATGCGCTCCTGCGGGGTAGCCTTGAGGCAATTGCTCATGAACGCCTTGCGCTCGTCGCCCTTGAGCGCCTTGGCGGTGGCGTCGGCATTGCAGGTGGTCATCTTGCTCTGCTGCGCCGTCTCGGCGAAGCCCTGGGAACACAGCAGCAAACCGATCATCAACAAAGGCACACGAAGCATCTTCATGGTGTTTCTCCTGGCTGCCACACGAGGGGGTGGCGATGGGGTGGAGTGTAGACAACGCCTGTTACACCTTCACCCTAGGGACTCTCTGTGCCTGGACTACCGCTTTCGCGAGCAGGCTCGCTTGTATGGTAGGACTTGAAGGGAGGAGGAGGGACAAGGCTCGATTCTGACTGTTCGCGCAGTACAGACCGT
>NZ_JABAEE010000107.1:0-16277 GCF_023701885.1 Pseudomonas sp. CG7
GATACCGTGCCGGCCACTCTCCCTCGCGGGTGCGGACACACCAGTGATAGCTACGGCCTCTTTCCCCGCGCGCACCCAATCTTAAGCCGAGCACTTGTTTGCTGCGCGACAGCGCAGCGTCGGCGACGCGGCGGGGACTCCCTCGCCACAAAAGCTTTTTCGCCAATCCCTTCACGCTCCATTACCGGGCAACACGCTTTGATTCGGTGCAATAAATCCCTCCCCAATCCGCTCAACCAGCCCGCCGCTCAATAAATCCGCGCCTTCGCGCCACTTGGCACAACCACTGCATTACCTACCCCACCATACATAAAGCAACGCCTCCAACGATGAAGGCGGTGCTTCCCGAGAGAACGGGACCAGGACAAAGGCGTCCTCGCTAGCTTGCTAGCGGGACGCCTTTTTTTGTTTTCGTAAAAATTGCCGAGCCAGTCCGATCGCCGTGATGAACCGGACATGAGCTTGCGGAGAACCCTGATGAAAAAACTCAAACTGGTGATGATCGGCAACGGCATGGCCGGGGTTCGCACCCTCGAGGAACTGCTCAAGCTGAGCAACGAGCTGTACGACATCACGGTGTTCGGCGCCGAGCCCCACACCAACTACAACCGCATCCTGCTTTCGCCGGTGCTGGCCGGTGAGCAGACATTCGAAGAGATCGTGCTCAACGACCTGAGCTGGTACCTGGACAACAACATCAAGCTGCTGCTCAACCGCAAAGTGGTGGAGATTGACCGGGTCAAGCGCCGCGTCATCGCCGAAGACGGCAGCGAAGCCGAATACGACCGCCTGCTGATCGCCACCGGTTCCACACCGTTCATCTTGCCGATCCCCGGCAACACCCTTGAAGGCGTGATTGGTTACCGCGACATCGCCGACACCCAGGCGATGATCGACACCGCCAAGACCCACAAGCACGCCGTGGTCATCGGCGGCGGCCTGCTGGGCCTGGAAGCGGCCAACGGCTTGAAGCTTCGGGGCATGGACGTGACCGTCGTCCACATCGGTGAATGGCTGTTGGAACGGCAACTGGACAAGACCAGCGGCCAACTGCTGCAAACCGCCCTGGAAAGCCGTGGCCTGAAATTCCGCCTCAGCGAACAGACCCAGGCCCTGCACGACGCCGGCAACGGCCGGGTCGGCTCGGTCCAGTTCAAGAACGGCGACATCATTCCCGCCGACCTGGTGGTGATGGCCGCCGGCATCCGTCCCAATACCGAACTGGCGGAAAAATCCGGCATCCCCTGCAACCGCGGGATCCTGGTCAATGACACGATGCAGACCTATGTCCCGCGCATCTACGCCATCGGTGAGTGCGCCAGCCACCGCGGCACCGCCTACGGCCTGGTGGCGCCGCTGTTCGAACAGGCCAAGGTCTGCGCCAACCACCTCGCGCAACTGGGCTTCGCCACTTACAAGGGTTCGGTCACATCGACCAAGTTGAAAGTCACCGGCATCGACCTGTTTTCCGCCGGCGACTTCATGGGCGGCGAAGGCACCGAGACCATCACCCTTTCCGACCCGATCGGCGGCGTCTACAAGAAACTGGTGATCAAGGATGACGTGCTGGTGGGTGCCTGCCTGTACGGCGATACCGCGGACGGCGGCTGGTATTTCCGGCAGATTCGTGAGAATCACGGCATCAGCGAGATCCGCGATCACCTCATGTTCGGGGAAAACGCACTTGGCGATGTAGGACACCAAGGCCAGGACAAAGCCATGAGCATGGCCGACACCGCCGAAGTCTGCGGCTGCAACGGCGTGTGCAAGGGCACCATCGTCAAGGCGATCCAGGAGCACGGGCTGTTCAGCGTCGATGACGTGAAAAAACACACCAAGGCCGCCAGTTCCTGCGGCTCTTGCGCCGGCCTGGTGGAACAGATCCTGATCAACACCGTGGGCGGCGCGGCGGACGGCAAGCCAAACCGCGAAAATGCCATCTGCGGTGGCAGCGACCTCAACCCCCGCCAGATCCGCCAGGCGATCCGCGACCAGCACCTGCTGACCATCGCCGGCACCATGAGCTACCTGAACTGGCGCACCCCGAACGGCTGCGCCACCTGCCGCCCGGCGTTGAACTACTACCTGATATCCACCTGGCCCGGCGAAGCCCACGACGACCCACAGTCGCGCCTGATCAACGAACGCGCCCACGCCAACATCCAGAAAGACGGCACCTACTCGGTGGTCCCACGGATGTGGGGCGGCGTGACCAACCCCTCCGAGCTGCGGCGCATTGCCGACGTCGCCGATAAAAACAACGTGCCGATGGTCAAGGTCACCGGCGGTCAGCGCATCGACAAGCTGGGCATCAAGAAGCAGGACTTGCCCGGCGTCTGGAAAGACCTCGACATGCCGTCCGGCCATGCCTACGGCAAATCCATCCGCACCGTGAAGACTTGCGTGGGCAGCGAGTTCTGCCGCTTCGGCACGCAGAACTCCACCCAGTTGGGCATCGAGCTGGAACACGACCTGTTCAATATGTGGTCGCCGCACAAGGTGAAGCTGGCAGTCTCCGGTTGCCCACGCAACTGCTCGGAAGCCGGGATCAAGGACGTCGGCATTATCGGCGTCGATTCCGGCTGGGAGATGTATATCGGCGGCAACGGCGGGATCAAGACCGAAGTCGCGGAGTTTTTCGTCAAGCTCAAGACCGCCGAGGAGGTGCGTGAATACAACGGCGCCTTCCTGCAGTTGTACCGCGAGGAAGCCTTCTACCTCGAACGCACCGTGCATTACATGCAGCGGGTCGGCATGGAGCACATCAAGAAAGCCGTGCTGGAAGACCCCGAGCGGCGCAAGGCCCTTCACGAACGCCTGAAGTTTTCCCTGTCGCTGGAACAGGACCCTTGGAAACAACGCCTGGAACAGCCTCAGTTGAAGAAAGAGTTCGAAGTCATCCCCGTGAAGAACCTGGAGGTGCCGGCATGAACTGGCTGGATATCTGCGCACTGGAAGAGATCAATATCCTCGGTTCGCGCATCATCAATGGCCCCAAAGGCGATATCGCGATTTTTCGTACCAGCGACGATGAAGTGTTCGCCCTCGATGACCGTTGCCCGCACAAGGGTGGCCCGCTGTCCCAAGGGTTGGTCTACGGCAAGCGCGTGGCCTGCCCGCTGCACAACTGGCAGATCGACCTGGAAACCGGTCTGGCCCAAGCCCCGGACGTGGGCTGCGCCCATCATCATTCGGCCCGGGTCGAAAACGGCCGGGTGCAACTGGCCCTGCGGGACGCAAGCTGATGAACCGCCAGATCACTGCCTCGACCTGCTGCTATTGCGGGGTCGGCTGCGGCGTCCTGCTCGCGCATGACGGCGAGCGCCTCCTCGGCGTCCGCGGCGGTCCCGCCCACCCGGCCAACTTCGGCAAACTGTGCAGCAAGGGTTCGACCCTGCACCTGCCCGGCGACCTCGCCGCCCGCGCCCTGTACCCGGAGCTGCGCCTTGGCAAAGGCCTGGCCCGGGCCCGTACCGGCTGGAACAGCGCCCTGGATCACGCCGCCAGCGTCTTCGCCGACACCATCGCCGAGCACGGCCCCGACAGCGTGGCGTTCTACATCTCCGGCCAGTTGTTGACCGAGGACTACTACGCCTTCAACAAACTCGCCCGGGCGTTGGTGGGTACCAACAATATCGACAGCAATTCGCGGCTGTGCATGTCCTCTGCCGTGGTGGGCTACAAGCGCAGCCTCGGTGCCGACGCCCCACCCTGCAGCTACGAAGACCTGGAGTTGAGCGACTGCGTGATGATCGTCGGCAGTAATATGGCCTACGCCCATCCCATCCTGTTTCGCCGCCTCGAAGAGGCAAAATCCCGCCGGCCGCAGATGAAAATCATCGTCATCGACCCCCGGCGCACCGACACCTGCGACCTGGCGGACCTGCACCTGGCGATCTTGCCGGGCACCGATGTCGCCTTGTTCCATGGGATTTTGCACCTGCTGCTGTGGGAAGACTGGGTCGACCGCGCCTTCATCAAGGCCCATACCGAAGGTCTGGCGGACCTGAAGAACCTGGTCCGCGACTACACCCCGGCGATGGTCGCCCAGTTGTGCGGCATCAGCGTCGAACAACTGCACCAGTGCGCCGAATGGGTCGGCACGTCGCCGAGCTTCCTGTCGTTGTGGTGCATGGGCCTGAACCAGTCCACCGCCGGCAGCGCCAAAAACAGCGCACTGATCAACCTCCACCTGGCCACCGGACAAATCGGCCGGCCGGGGGCGGGCCCGTTCTCGCTGACCGGCCAACCCAACGCCATGGGCGGACGGGAAACCGGCAGCCTGTCGACCCTGCTGCCGGGCCATCGTGAAGCCGCCAACCCGGAACATCGTGCCGACGTCGCCCGTTATTGGGGTGTGGAGCAATTGCCCGCCACCACCGGCCTGAGCGCCATCGAGCTGTTCGAGCAGGTGCGCAGCGGCAAGATCAAGTCCTTGTGGATCGCCTGCACCAACCCGGCCCAGTCAATGCCCGACCAGACGGCGGTACGTGAGGCCCTGCAAGCCTGCCCGTTCGTGGTATTGCAGGAAGCCTTCCGCACCACCGAGACCGCCACGTTTGCCGATCTACTGTTGCCGGCGGCCAGTTGGGGCGAGAAAGAAGGTTCGGTGACCAACTCCGAGCGGCGTATTTCCCACGTCCGCCGGGCCATCGACGCACCCGGTGAAGCGCGTCCGGACTGGGCAATCACCGTGGATTTCGCTCAACGCCTGGAGAAACGCCTGCGCCCGGGCCAACCCAGCCTGTTCGCCTTCGCCACCCCGGCCCAGCTGTTCGCCGAGTACAAACAGCTGACCCGTGGCCGCGACCTGGACTTGTCCGGCATCAGCCATGCCCTGATCGACAGCCTCGGCCCCCAGCAATGGCCCTTCCCGGAAGGCGCCACGGTTGGGACGGCGCGACTGTACGTGGACGGGATTTTCCCGACCGACAGCGGCCGGGCGCACTTCGTGGCCGATCCCTATCGCGCCGCCAAGGAACTGCGTGACGCCCGCTACCCATTGACGCTCAACACCGGCCGCTTGCGGGACCAGTGGCACGGCATGAGCCGGACCGGCACCGCTGCGCAGTTGTTTGGCCATGTGAACGAAGCCGTGCTCAGCCTGCACCCCGACGAACTGCTCCGGCATCGCTTGCAAGCGGGCGACCTGGTCAACCTCAAGAGCCGTCGCGGCAGCGTGATCGTGGCCGTGGACAGCGACGACAGCGTGCGCCCCGGCCAGGCGTTCCTGCCCATGCATTGGGGCGATCGGTTCCTCAAGGGCGGCGTGAATACCCTGACTCAACCGGCCTTCGACCCCTTGTCGAAACAACCGGAACTCAAGCACAGCGGCGTGCGCCTGGAACCGGTGAACCTGCCTTGGCAGCTTTTCGCTTTGATCGAAGGCGATGTTCAACAGCATCTGGAGGCCCTGCGTCCCCTGTGCGAGGCGTTTTCCTACGTCAGCCTGAGCCTGACCGGCCGCGAACGTCCCGCACTGCTGATTCGCGCTGCCAGCGCCGTCGCGCCTGAACCGCAACTGCTCCAGGCCATCGACGAGCAATTGGGCCTGATCGACGGGCCGGTGCTGGCCTACGACGACCCGCGTCGCTCCATCGCTAAACGAGTGCGCATCGAAAACGGTCGCATCACCGCCATTCGCCTGGCCGGTGAAACCCTGGCCCGGCATTGGCTGCAGAACCTGTGGCTGGAAGGCCGTGCCGATGAACAACTGCGGCGCTGGCTGCTGGCGCCGTTGAGCGCGCCGCCGGGCAATGTTGGCGCCACAACGGGTGGCAGCAAAACGCTGTGCAACTGCATGAACGTCAGCCAGCGCGCGGTCTGCGCCGGCATCGAGCGTGGCCTGGACTTGCAGGGGCTCAAACAGGAACTGGGCTGTGGCACGCAATGCGGCTCCTGCGTACCGGAAATCAAGCGCCTGCTGGTTGCCACCGCGCAACCGCTGGCGGCTATCTCGTGAGGAAAACACTATGAACGCAAAAGTCTGGCTGGTGGGTGCAGGTCCCGGTGACCCTGAATTACTGACCCTCAAAGCCGTGCGCGCCTTGGGCGAGGCCGACGTGGTGTTGATCGACGACCTGGTCAATGCCGCGGTGCTGGAGCATTGCCCCGCTGCACGCATCATTGCCGTGGGCAAGCGCGGCGGCTGCCGCTCCACCCCCCAGGCTTTCATTCATCGATTGATGCTGCGTTATGCCCGCCAGGGCAAATGCGTGGTGCGCCTCAAGGGCGGCGACCCGTGCATCTTCGGCCGCGGCGGTGAAGAGGCACAGTGGCTGCGCGAGCATGGCGTCGAGGTGGAAATGGTCAACGGCATCACCGCCGGCCTCGCGGGGGCGACCCAATGCGACATTCCACTGACCCTGCGCGGGATTGCCCGGGGCGTGACCCTGGTCACGGCCCACACCCAGGACGGCAGCAGCCTGAACTGGCAAGCCCTGGCCCAAAGCGGGACCACTTTGGTGGTGTACATGGGCGTGGCGAAGCTGAGCGAGATCCGCGAGCAACTGCTGGCCGGCGGCTTGGCGGCGGACACGCCCGTGGCCATGATCGAAAACGCCTCCCTGCCCCACCAGCGTGACTGCCGCAGCGACCTGGCCTCGATGGAGGCCGCTGCCAGCGCCTTCCAGCTCAAGAGCCCGGCGATCCTGGTAATTGGCGCCGTGGCCGAAGCAGCCGAACTGGCCGCCTCACCGCCGGCTTTGGCCCAGGTTTGCGCCCTCTAGCAGACACCCCAAAACCTGTGGGAGCGAGCTTGCTCGCGATGACGGTGGTTCAGTTAGACATACATTGACTGACACACCGCCATCGCGAGCAAGCTCGCTCCCACAGGTCTCCCACAGGTCTTGTGTTCCACCCATCTCCATAAATCGCAGGCAAAGAAAAGCCCGGCCGAGGCCGGGCTTTTCCAAAGCTGTAGGCTAATTACTTAGCTTGAGCTTCAACCTGCGCTTCTACGCGACGGTTAACTGCACGACCAGCGTCAGTGGCGTTGTCGGCAACTGGGCGGGATTCGCCGTAGCCAACAGACTGAACGCGGGACGATTCAACACCGTACTGGTTGGTCAGAACGTTCTTAACGGCGCTTGCACGACGCTCAGACAGCTTCTGGTTGTAAGCGTCAGGACCGACGGAGTCAGTGTGACCTTCAACAGTAGTGGTGGTGGATGGGTACTGCTTCATGAAATCAGCCAGGTTCTTGATGTCGCCATAGCTGTTTTCTTTAACGACCGACTTGTCGAAGTCGAACTTGACGTCCAGCTCAACACGAACGACTTCAGCAACAGCTGGGCAGCCATCAGCGTCAACAGTTACGTTGGCTGGGGTGTCAGGGCACTTGTCGACGTTGTCGCACACGCCATCGTTGTCGCTGTCGGAGCAGACTTCAGCAGGTGCTGGAACTGGAGCAGCAGCTGGCTTGGAGCCGCCACCGAAGTTCACACCGATACCAACGCTAGGAGCCCACTCGGTGTCGCCCTGGTCGATGTTGTACTGAGCTTCAACGCCAGCACGGGCGTAGAAGTTGTCAGTGAAATACAGCTTGGCGCCGCCACCAACGTTGGCGAAGGTAGAACGGTTACGCCCGTTGCTGCCATTCTGGTCGATGCTCTGGTCGGAGAAACCGGCCGAAACATAAGGACGCAGCATGTCGCCTGGGTTGTTGAAGTGGTACAGAGCGTCCAGAGCGGTGTTCGCGCCCTTAACGTTAGTGCCGTCTTCGGTACGTGCGTTGTGCACTTCGTCGTAGGCCAGACGCAGTTCAACGTCGTCGGTCAGGAAGTAACCAACCGAACCGCCGAACAGGTTGCCGTTGTTCTTGAAATCACGAGCGCTGTCGAACATTTCTTTCTTGGCGAAGCCTTCGATTTCAACTGCGCCTTGGCCTTGTGCCAGAGCGCCGAACGAAGTGGCAGCAATCAAAGAACCAATGGCAAAGCCCAAGGTGTTTTTCAGTTTCATCCGTTAAATCCCCATCTGGTGATTGTGAAGCAGTCCCGCAAACCGGGGGACAACTCGGCGGCAAGTCTATCAGAACTTGCCTACACGTAAGAGATATTTGCGCCGAACTAAGTTTCAGCAATGCCTGCAAATTTCTCACGCAATTTGTCAAGAGCGCGCTTGTAACGCATTTTTGTCGCGCTCAAACCCATATGCATTATGTCTGCGATCTCCTGAAATTCCAGCTCTGCGACAAATCGTAGCACCAGAATTTCCCGGTCGATCGGGTTTACATAGACCAGCCAGCGATCGAGTCCACCCTTTTCCTCGGGCTTGGGCGCCTTATCTTCCGACGCTTCCTCGAGAGGGTCCAGGCTCAACGCGTCCATCAAGCGACGCTTTCGCCGTTCCTTGCGATACTGCGTGATGCATTCGTTGTACGTGATGCTATAAAGCCATGTCTTGAACTTCGATTTCCCCTCGAAGTTCTTCAGGCCATACAGCACCTTCAACATCACCTCCTGACAGACATCGTCAGCATCACGATCGTTCCCGAGATAGCGCGCGCAAACGTTAAATAAAGTTCTCTGGTAACGACGCATCAACTCTTCATAGGCGCGTGTTACGTGAAACAGCTCCGTATGCGCGCGCGCGACCAACTCCTCATCGGAGAGATCACGGGGGTCGTAGCGCGTGGATAGCGATTGGGGTTTGTTCAAAACAAGTCGGGCCGACAGTCTAGGTCAATGTGCGCCGCAGCCTGGGCTAGCAGGCATTTCGCGGCGGCATACATTAGCAGGATTTGCCGGGTTAGCGGCTACTCACATGCTGTTCCAGCAAGATCCGATTGGAAAGCGACACCAGTTCGCCCTCCTCGGTCAGCAATGTGGTTTTCACCGTGCCGATCTCTTCGATCTGGCCTTCGACCTCGCCAACACGCACTTGTTGCCCAACCTCATACAATTCACGCACATAGATTCCCGCAAGAATCTGACCGGCGATCTCCCGGCTTCCCAATCCCATTGCCAGCGCAACCGCCAGACCAACGGTTATCAATACAATCACGATCACATGGTTGAGCAGGTCAGTCTTGACCTCCAACTGGCTGATCGCCACCGAAATACTGATGATAATCACCAGGCCCTGGGCGATACGCCCCACGCCAGCGGCATAATCCAGCCCGACGCCTTCGGCCGCACCGCGCACCAGCCCATTGGCCAGTTGCGCCAGCAGGACACCGACCAGCAACACCAGCGCGGCACCAAAAACCTTCGGCAAATACAATGCAAGCATATCGAGCGTAGCCGAAACTCGCTCAAGGCCAAGGGATTCTGCTGCGGAAACCAGGAAAATCAGCAATACGAACCAGTACACGATCTTGCCGACCAGGGTCGAGATCGGCACTTGGATGCCGCCACGGGACAGCAGCTTGGTCAGGCCGGTGCCGCCCATCAGGCGATCGAGACCCAGCTTGGCGAGCAGCTTGGACAGCAGCGTGTCCAGCAACTTGGCCACGACAAAACCCAGCAACAGCACCACCAGCGCACCGAAGAGGTTCGGGATGAAGTTAGCTACCTTGGTCCACAACGCAGTCATTGCCGTGACGAGGCTCTGGGTCCAGAGATCAAGTTCCATATTCAATCAGCCTTATCAGCGGTGCGAGTAACAGGTTTACGGCGGGAAACCGGCGAGACATGGGCCGATCCATTATTCAGGGCGATCATCAGCGCGGGCAACCAGCGGCCCAGCAAGCTGAACAGATCGCCCGCGCCGACCTGGCGGTTGGCGGTTTTCAGTACACGCCCCAAGCATGCGTCGTCGTCCCGGCTGGACGGCGAAGCCTTGAGCATGTCGCGCAACGACTGTTCAAACGGATCGTGCATACGCACCTCTCGTGATGTCTGTGGAAGACGCGATCACATTTCGTCGGGTCACATGAAACCCCATCACACCCAGCGCAAACGGCGGAACAACCACCACTGCCCCGTCGCGACGCAGATCATCAGCAGACACGCGACCATGAAGCCGTAGGGGCTTTCGGAAAACGGAATGCCGCCGACGTTGATGCCTAAAAGGCCGGTGAGAAAACTCATCGGCAGGAAAATCCCGGTGATGATGCCGAAGCGGTACATGGTCCGGTTCATGCGCACCGACAGGCGCCGGTCTTCGGCCTCCAGCACAAGCCCCACGCGCTCTCGGGTCAATTCCAGCTCTTCGAGATAACGGGTCAGGCTGTTGTTCAATTCGTTCCAATAGTCGCCATCGTCCTCGACGAACCAGGGCAACTTGATCCTCGACATCTGGCCGAAGATATCTCGCTGTGGCGCCAGGAATCGCTTGAGTCCGGCAGCCCTTCGACGGATGTGCAAAATGGCGTCATGCTCGGGGGCATACCGTTCGTCGGCGTCGAGTTTTTCTTCCTCGCCATCGACGATTTCCGAGAGGCAAGTGACCAGGTCCTGCACCTTGTCGGTGAGGTATTGCGCCATATAAAGGATGAGTTCGGAAGCGTTCTCGGGCCCCTTGCCCTCGGCCAGTTGCGCCAACAGTTCATCGGTGGCGCGCAACGGCCGCAGGCGCAGGGAGATCACTCGCTGGGCAGACGCGAAGATCCGTACCGAGACCATGTCTTCAGGCTCGGCGCCCGGGTTGAGGTTGATCCCGCGCAGGAACAGCAGCAGTTCGGCGTTGGGCAACGGCAACAACCGCGGCCGGGTGTTCTCTTCCAGCAGCAGGTCGCAGTTGAATTCGCTCAGGCCGCTGGATTTGCGCAGCCAGGTGTGGGTTTGCGGATGACTGCGATCCCAGTGCAGCCACAGGCTTTCGTGGGCCTGCAGCTGCAAATCGTCGAGTTCGGTCCGGGCTATGGAACGCGCGCCGCCTTTACCGTCCAGCACCAGGGCATGCACCAGCCCCCATTGCGCGTTTTCTTCCTCGAACATCCTCATCCCTTATGGCTGCGGTGCTTTATTCAGGCATCTTCAGTGGGCTTGGCGAAACGATCACGCCGTTGTTGTCGGCATAGACATACTCGCCCGGGCGGAACGTCACGCCAGCAAAGGTCACTGCTATATTGAGCTCGCCGACACCACGCCGGTCGGTCTTCATCGGATGGCTGGCCAGGGCCTGGACCCCGAGGTCGGTCTGGGCAATGACGTCGACGTCGCGGATGCAGCCATAGATCACCAGGCCTTCCCAGCCATTCTTAGCCGCTTTCTCGGCCAACATGTCACCCAGCAGGGCCCGGCGCAGCGACCCGCCGCCCTCCACAACCAGCACTTTACCCTTGCCATCGAGTTCAACCTGCTCCTTGACCCGCGAGTTGTCCTCGAAGCACTTGATGGTCACGATTTCGCCGCCGAAGGAATCGCGGCCACCGAAATTGCTGAACATCGGCTCCAACACCTGCACCAGGTCCGGGTAGGCGTCGCACAGGTCGGGCGTGAGGTAATGGTTCATCGAACAACTCCTGAAAGGCTGGAACGTCAGATTGAATGTGCAACCGTTTGTGACCGGAACCGCTTGTAGCGTCATATCTTAGCCGCAAGCAGACCAGAGCGAAATGCCCTTGTCAGAGCCTTCGCCTCAAACCGCCTCGGCCAACTGCGGCTGTTCACCCAGCAAGGGCGCCTGCTGATCCTCGAGCCAACGAGCCACCAGCGGCCAGACCTCAAGGCGGGCGGCCTTGCTGACCAGCATCTCGACGTGACCGAAATCGTCAGTGAAACCCTGTCCCCGACCCAGGCAGACAAACTGCTTGTGCGTGGAACCGATCTGGTCGAAGAGTTTGCGGCACGCCCAAGTCGGGTCCTGGTGATCGCCGGCGGCACTCACCGCCAGCACCGGCAACTGGACATCGGCCAAGCCGGCCCACCAGTTCTTCTCGGCATCGCCGAAACGCCCGAACAGGCCGTACCAGCGCATGCTTTCCAGGGCCAGGCCAATGGGCTCGTCCTCGGGGCCGCGCTTGAGCCTTGAACCGGACAACTGGGCAAAGCGCTTGAGGATGAAGCGGCCGCTCCATTCCACCGGCGGGATCTTCAGCGGCCAGTAGGTGCGGCTGACCTGGGTGCCAAAAAATGCCGCCGACGCCACCGCGGGCTCGCCCAGGTAGTGGCCGCCCAAGGCTGCCGCCAGGGTAATGCCCCCCAGGGAATGACCGATCCAATGGGGCACTTGTCCGCTCTGCTCACGCACGAAGGCGCCGATGGCCGGCAGGTCGTAACGGGCGTAGTCAGCCACCCGATTGTGGCGATAACCCTGGTTACGCTGGGATAAGCCATGGCCGCGCATTTCGGGAATCCAGACATCGAATCCCAGGCGCGTCAGGTACGCGCCCAGGCCGAGGCCTTTGGGCGAATACCAGAAACGCCGATTGGAAAAACTGCCGTGCAACAAAATCACCGGGACACCACGGGTTTCGCCGGGATCAGCCATGCCCAGCCGCGTGACGGCCAGTTCGACGCTGGCGTCCGGGCTGTTGCCGGGTTTCAAGCGATAGACGTCTTCGCTCAGATCACCGCGCCGCTCGGCGCTGATCAGGGCGACAGGAAAGAGGTTGCTGCTGCTTTGCATAATCTTCTTGCACAAAAAAGGGCGGCTTCCTTGTGGAGCCCGCCCTACTTCAATCAAAAGGGGCCAATGAACTGATCACCGGAAAACTGTGGGAGCGAGCTTGCTCGCGATTGCGGTGGGTCAGCAAAATTAATATCGGCTGACACTCCGCCATCGCGAGCAAGCTCGCTCCCACAAGGATTTACCCGGCCGACATTATCGGCGCGGCCCCTTCACTCGATCAGACCGCCGCCTGACCCTCGGCCAGGAAGAACCAGGTTTCCAGCACGGAGTCCGGGTTCAACGAAACGCTTTCGATGCCCTGCTCCATCAGCCATTTGGCCAGGTCCGGGTGGTCCGAAGGGCCCTGGCCGCAGATGCCGATGTACTTGCCAGCCTTGTTGCAGGCGGCAATGGCATTGGCCAGCAGCTTCTTGACCGCCGGGTTCCGCTCGTCGAACAGGTGGGCGATGATCCCGGAATCGCGGTCCAGGCCCAGGGTCAGCTGGGTCAGGTCGTTGGAACCGATGGAGAAACCGTCGAAGAACTCAAGGAATTCTTCAGCCAGGATGGCGTTGGACGGCAGCTCGCACATCATGATCACGCGCAGGCCATTGTCGCCACGGGCCAGGCCGTTTTCCGCCAGCAGGTCAACCACCTGGCTCGCTTCGCCCAGGGTCCGCACGAACGGCACCATGATCTCGACGTTGGTCAGGCCCATCTCGTTGCGCACGCGCTTGAGGGCGCGGCATTCGAGTTCAAAGCAATCGCGGAACGATTCGCTGATGTAGCGCGACGCACCCCGGAAGCCCAGCATCGGGTTCTCTTCTTCCGGCTCGTAGAGCTTGCCGCCGATCAGGTTGGCGTATTCGTTGGACTTGAAGTCCGACAGGCGCACGATGACCTTCTTCGGCCAGAACGCCGCCGCCAGGGTGCTGATGCCTTCCACCAGCTTCTCGACGTAGAAACCGACCGGATCGTCGTAGCCGGCAATGCGCTTGTCGACGCTGTCCTTGATGTCCTGGGGCAGGCCGTCGTAGTTCAGCAGCGCCTTGGGGTGCACGCCGATCATGCGGTGGATGATGAACTCCAGGCGGGCCAGGCCCACGCCGGCGTTCGGCAACTGCGCGAAGTCAAAGGCACGATCCGGGTTGCCGACGTTCATCATGATCTTGAACGGCAGCTCCGGCATGGCGTCCACGGAGTTCTTCTTGATGTCGAAGCCCAGTTCGCCCTCGAAGATGTAGCCGGTGTCGCCTTCGGCGCAGGAAACAGTCACGCCCTGGCCGTCCTTGAGCAGTTGGGTGGCGTTGCCGCAACCGACCACTGCCGGGATTCCCAGTTCACGGGCAATGATTGCCGCGTGGCAGGTACGCCCGCCGCGGTTGGTGACGATGGCGCTGGCGCGCTTCATCACCGGTTCCCAGTCCGGGTCGGTCATGTCGGATACCAATACGTCGCCGGCCTGGACCTTGTCCATCTCCGAGACGTCCTTGATGATCCGCACCTTGCCCGCGCCGATGCGCTGGCCGATGGCCCGGCCTTCCACCAGCACGGTGCCGGTTTCCTTGAGCAAGTAGCGCTCCATGACGTTGGCCTGGGTGCGGCTCTTCACGGTTTCCGGACGGGCCTGCACGATGTACAGCTTGCCGTCGTCACCGTCCTTGGCCCACTCGATGTCCATCGGGCACTTGTAGTGCTGCTCGATGATCATCGCCTGCTTGGCCAGCTCGCTGACTTCAGCGTCGGTCAGGCAGAAACGCGCGCGCTCGGCCTTGTCCACGTCGACGGTCTTCACCGAGCGACCGGCCTTGGCTTCGTCGCCGTAGATCATCTTGATGGCCTTGCTGCCCAGGTTGCGGCGCAGGATGGCCGGGCGACCGGCTTGCAGCGTGCCTTTGTGAACGTAGAACTCATCCGGGTTCACCGCGCCTTGCACGACGGTTTCACCCAGGCCGTAGGCGCCGGTGATGAACACCACGTCACGGAAGCCCGACTCGGTGTCGAGGGTGAACATCACGCCGGCGGTGCCGGTTTCGGAGCGGACCATGCGCTGCACACCGGCGGAGAGGGCGACCAATTTGTGGTCGAAGCCCTGGTGCACGCGGTAGGAAATGGCACGGTCGTTGAAAAGGGAGGCGAAGACTTCCTTGGCGGCGCGGATGACGTTTTCCACGCCACGGATGTTCAGGAAGGTTTCCTGCTGGCCGGCGAAGGAGGCATCCGGGAGGTCTTCGGCGGTGGCCGAGGAACGCACGGCGACGGCGATGTCAGGATTGCCTTCGGACAGCTTGGCGAAAGCGGTGCGGATCTCGGCGTTCAGTTTCTCGGGGAATTCGGCTTCCATGATCCATTGGCGGATCTGGGCACCGGTCTTGGCCAGGGCATTGACGTCGTCGACGTCCAGGGCATCGAGCGCATCGTGGATCTGCTTGTTCAGGCCGCTCAGTTCCAGGAAATCACGATAAGCCTGGGCGGTCGTGGCGAAGCCACCTGGCACCGATACGCCGGCACCGGCGAGGTTGCTGATCATCTCGCCCAGGGATGCGTTCTTGCCCCCCACATGCTCCACATCATGGACGCCGAGCTTATCGAGGGAAACTACGTACTCTACCAAGGTGATCTCTCCACTAACTGTGTTGGAAAAGCTCAAGGCACCGGCGGCTCCAGGGGAGCGCTTGCCGGCGATATGGCCTGGACCTGGAAAATAAGTGAGAATGCGGGCCAATGGTGGCCGGCAAATCGCGCCTATCATATCCAAGAATCGTCACTAGCTCACTAGCTTAAGGCCCAAGGCGCAAATGAAACGATCTGCTTTCTTTATCTCCGACGGCACCGGCATCACGGCCGAAACGCTAGGCCAAAGCCTGTTGGCACAGTTCGAAAACATTACCTTCGCCAAATTCATACGTCCGTACATCGACAGCGTCGACAAGGCGCGGGCCATGGTACAGCAAATCAATAAAGCCGCCGAAACCGACGGTTTCCGCCCGATCATCTTCGATACCATCGTCAATCAGGACATCCGTGAGATTCTCGCAACGTCCAATGGTTTCATGATCGACATATTTTCCACCATCCTGGCGCCCTTGGAACAGGAACTGAGCGAGCATTCTTCCTACTCGGTCGGCAAGTCCCATTCCATTGGCCACAACTCCAACTACATGGAGCGGATCGAGGCGGTCAACTTCGCGCTGGCCAACGATGACGGCGCCCGCACGCATTATTACGACAAGGCCGACCTGATCCTAGTGGGTGTGTCGCGTTGTGGTAAGACACCGACGTGCCTGTACATGGCGATGCAATTTGGCATCCGCGCGGCCAACTATCCATTGACGGAAGACGACATGGAGCGCCTGCAACTGCCCAGCGCCCTGCGCGCCCACCAGCACAAGCTGTTCGGCCTGACCATCGACCCGGACCGCCTCACCGCGATCCGCAACGAGCGCAAGCCCAACAGTCGTTATTCAAGCTACGCCCAGTGCGAGTTCGAAGTGCGCGAGGTGGAAAACCTGTTCCGGCGGGAGAACATTCCCCATATCAACTCCACGCATTTTTCCGTGGAAGAGATTTCGGCGAAGATCCTGGTGGAGAAAGGGGTGGAGCGGCGGTTCAAGTAAACCCGCTACACCACTAAAACCTGTGGGAAAACCCTGTGGGAGCGAGCTTGCTCGCGATAGCGGAGTGTCAGCCAACACCAATGCGGCTGACGAGCCGAAATCGCGAGGCACCTCGCGACCACAAGGGAAAGGGCCCCCGGGGAATCCGGGGGGGTCCTGGAG
>NZ_JABAEE010000108.1:0-16228 GCF_023701885.1 Pseudomonas sp. CG7
AGAGGTGTTTAAGAGACAGGTACAGGCGGGCTTGCAGGAAAGCGTTCGGGTCGATGTTTTTCGCGGTGGCGTGGGCTTCGGCCTTGTTCAGAACGTCGCTCAACGCGTTGAGCATCTGCTTGAAAACCGGGACGGAAGCGGCGTACAGGGAAATAGTCATGGCAATCTCATGCAGGTGGCAGGAAAGAATGAATCAAACGGCAGCGATTATAGCCACGGCTGGTTGCACGGCTTGTCTTTTATTGCGCAAGGATTAGGCTAGGCGGCTTCCACAGCATAGGGAACGCGCGATGAGCATCGAAGAACAACAGCAGGCTGAAGAACCACGGCTCAATAGCACGGAAATCCGCATCCTCGGCGCGCTGGTCGAGCAACAGGCCACCAACCCCCACACCTACCCGCTGACCCTCAACGCCCTGGTACTGGCCTGCAACCAGAAAACCAGCCGCGAACCGGTGATGAACCTCAACCCCGGCCAGGTCGGCCAGAGCCTGCGGGCGCTGGAAGGTCGCGGTTTTACCAAACTGGTGATGGGCAGCCGCGCCGACCGCTGGGAACATCGGGTCGACAAAGCCCTGGAGCTGGTGCCGGCCCAAGTGGTCCTGATGGGCTTGCTGTTCCTGCGTGGCCCGCAAACGGTCAATGAGTTGCTGACCCGCAGCGGACGGATGCACGACTTTGAAGACGCCGAGCAAGTGGTGCATCAACTCGAACGCCTGATCTCCCGGGGGCTGGCGCTGCTGGTGCCACGCCAGGCCGGCCAGCGCGAGGACCGCTATGTGCACGCCATGGGCGACCCGGCGGACATCGAAGCGATTCTCGCCGCCCGCCAGCACCCGGTGGAGCGTGGCGCGGGCGGCGGTGTCTCGCTGGAGCGCATCGAAGAGCTCGAAGCGCGGATCGCCGCACTGGAAGAACGCCTGGCGCGGCTGGAATAGCAGCGCCTACGCCGACCGGGCGAAAGCGACGGCTTTTTCGAATTGCTCCAGGTTGGGCCGCACGCCGGTGTACAGCACGAATTGCTCCAGGGCCTGGATCGCAATGACTTCCAGCCCGGTGATGACCCGTTTGCCTTCGGCCCGGGCGCGCACGATCAGGGGCGTTTCCGACGGGATCGCCACTACGTCGAACACGGTCTCGGCGGCGGCGTTGGTCTCGGGCTCGAACGCCAACTGGTCGGCTTCCGGGCCGCCGGTCATGCCGATCGGCGTGACGTTGATCAGCATCTGCGGCCGTCGCGCACCCAGTTCAGCCTGCCATTCATACCCCAGGGATTCGGCCAAGGCTCGCCCTGCGGCTTCATTGCGGGCGACGATCAGCCCGTTTCTGTAGCCACCATCGCGCAAGGCACTGGCCACCGCCTTGGCCATGCCGCCGCTGCCGCGCAGGGAAAAGGTCGAGTCCTTGGGCACGGCGTGGCTTTGCAACAATTGGGCAATGGCAATGTAGTCGGTGTTGTAGGCCTTCAGATGACCGTTGGTATTGACGATGGTGTTGATCGACTGGATCGCGGCGGCAGAAGGGTCCAGCTCGTCCACCAGGGCGATGCAGGCTTCCTTGAACGGCATCGACACGCCGCAGCCACGAATGCCCAGGGCGCGGATACCGCCCACCGCGCCAGGCAGGTCCTGGCTGCTGAACGCCTTGTAATAGAAGTTCAGGCCCAGTTGCTCATACAAATGGTTATGAAAGCGCAGGCCAAAGTTTCCGGGACGCCCCGAGAGCGACATGCACAGCTGGGTGTCTTTGTTGGGGTTGATCTGCATGCGTGTCTCCTTGCATTCACTTTCGGACAAACGGAACGCCGCCCCGAAAGATCTATTGGATGATGATACCGCCAGGTCCGGCCAGATCCAGGCTGCTGGATGACGCGGCGCGGTAAAAAAAGCGCTACAGACCTTACACAATATTTACCCAACGGCGGCGCAAATCCTGAGAAAATCGCTGTCATAGCAGTATCCCCGCGATGCTCATCGGGTCTGTAGCAGACCACAGGCGCCGGGGCCGAAACGAGGAACAGCCATGAATCGTAGACTTCCCATCATCGCCCTGCTCATGGGGGCACTCGCGGTCACCGGCCAGGCATCCGCCCACGGTCGTGGTGGTTGGGAGGGGCCCGCCGTGTTTGGTGCCATCGTCGGGTCGGCCATTGTCGGCTCGGCCATCATCAACCGTGATCGTCCGGTGTATGTGCAGCAACCGGTCTACGTGCAACCGCAACCGGTCTACTACCAGGCACCACCGCCGGTCTATTACCAACCGCAGCCGGTGTATGTAGAGCGGCCAATCTACTATCGCCCGGCACCGGTGTATTACGGGCCACCACGGGGCTACTACTATGGCCCACCCCGGGGTCATTACGGCCGTTGGTAACCCGCCTCCGAGTAACACAAAAAAGCCTGTGATCATTGATCACAGGCTTTTTCATGTCCGCTGGATAAACCATGTGGGGAGGGAGCTTGCTCCCTCGCCACAGGGCTTTGTCAGACGTGCTCGCTGCTTTTCAGTCGGGTCGGCCCATGTTCCGCCGGTTCGTGAACAGGCTCTGCCACCACGGGAATCTCGTTGCCGTCACAATCATGCAGCTTGCCGTCGCTGAAATAATCGCCTTCGCGCAGCGCCGCCAAGTCCTGATAGCGCAACACCCGCTCGGTGCCGGCGGCGAAGACTGACTGCTGGTCGGAATTGCCCGTGGTGAAGTGGTTGAATGCCAGGTTCAGCATGATCGCCATGATCGCCGAGGAACTGATGCCCGAATGGAAGATGGTCGCGAACCAGCTCGGGAAATGATCGTAGAAGTTCGGTGCGGCGATGGGAATCATGCCGAAGCCGATAGAAGTGGCGACGATGATCAGGTTGACGTTGTTGCGGTAGTCGACTTTCGACAACGTGCGGATGCCACTGGCCGCCACCGTGCCGAACAATACGATACCGGCACCGCCCAGCACCGAGGTCGGCACCGCGGCGATCACACGGCCCATGAACGGCAGCAGGCCGAGTACTACCAGGATTACCCCGCCGGTTGCCACCACGAAACGCCTCTTGATCCCGGTGACCGCCACCAGTCCGACGTTCTGAGCGAAAGCACTCTGGGTGAAGGAACCGAAGATCGGCGCGATCATGCTCGACAGCATGTCGGCCCGCAGACCGTTGCCCAGGCGCCTCGAATCGACCTTGGTGTCGATGATCTCGCCCACCGCCAGGATGTCCGCGGAAGTTTCCACCAAGGTCACCATGATCACAATGCACATCGACAGGATCGCGGCGATATGGAACGTCGGCATGCCGAAATGGAACGGTGTCGGAAAACCGAACATCGGGCCTTGGCTGACCGACGAAAAGTCCGCCATGCCGAGGAACACCGCGATGACCGTACCGATGACCATCGCCAACAGAATCGACAACCGCGAGATGGTTGCGCTGCCCATCTTGCTCAGCAGCAGTACCAGCACCAGGGTCACCGCGGCCAAGCCAATGTTGGCCATGCTGCCGAAATCGGCGGCGTGGCTGTTGCCGCCCATCGCCCAACGCGCCGCCACCGGCATCAAGGTCAGGCCGATGGTGGTAATCACAATGCCCGTGACCAGTGGCGGAAAGAACCGGGTGATGCGAGAAAACACCGGAGTGATCAGCAAACCAATCAGGGACGCAGCGATCACCGCGCCGAGGATGGCTTGAAAGCCCCCCTCCCCGCCACTGCCGACAATCGCCACCATGGTCGCGACGCCCGAAAACGATACGCCCTGCACCAAGGGCAGTTGGCAGCCGAAAAACGGCAGGCCGAGGGTTTGCAGCAAGGTGGCCAGGCCTCCCGCGAACAACGACGCGGCAATCAACAGACCGATGTCCGCCGGCGAAAGCCCGGCCGCCTGGCCGATGATCAACGGCACGGCGACGATGCCACCGTACATGGTCAACACATGTTGCAGGCCATAAGCCATATTCGCGCCGACGCCGAGGTTTTCGTCCTCGGGCCGTGGGAGTGAAACATGGGGCGTTTTCATGGTTCGGGGATTCCCTGTTTTTTGTTATGGGCACACTGTATTCAAAACTCAGGACAAATGTCCATAGAGTTGTATACAACTTGTTGCATGCCCATCAGGAACAGCGCCCCGACCCAGCGCTTTTTATGACTGCAGCAACCCCACCACTGCGGGCCGCAACAGCTCGCGCGGCGGTACGCGCAGGCTGAATTCCTGCTCCAGCAAATCGATCAACTCATCGGCATCAAGGATCACGCGCCGTTCACTCTCCTGCCCTATCCGGTGTACGGCATAGCTGTTGCCGTTGAGGGTCTTGCGCAACCCGTCGCCGGTGCGGGCCACCATCAACCGGCCCATGAACGGCGACTCAGGGTGATTGCAGACGTACCAATTGCCGACGGTGTAGTCGATGTCTTCCTGGCGCTGCAGGTCGAACAGGTACATCGGTCGCCATTCGTCGGCGACGTTGGCGCGCAACAAGTAACCGTCCGCGTGGGTCTCGATGCGGTACGGCTCATGGGGCGTGACCTGGGTCTCACGACTATCGAGCAACAGCGGCGCGGTGGGCACCATGCCGCCAAAGCCGACGTCGGTGATGTAGCGCACACCCTCGATCGTCACCAGGCTCAGCCGATGGGTCCGGGCGGTCCAGGCGCCCTCAGGCGCATTCATCACCACGCGCCCGGTGATGCCGTGAGCGTCGTAACCCAGTGCTTGCAACAGCGCCAGGAACAGCTGGTTGAGTTCATAGCAATAGCCACCGCGCCCCTCTTCGAAAACCTTGCGCTCGACCGATTCAAGGTCGATGGGCACGGGCTGACGCAGCAATGTCGACAGGGTTTCAAAGGGGAATTCAGCGGTATGGCGCCATTGCAGCTGACGCAAGGTGTCGAGGGTCGGCGCCGGTGGTGCGTCGAAACCCAGGCGCCGCAGATAGCGAGCCGTATCGCTCAGTTGGGGATGACTCATGAGGGTGTCCTTTTCCGGGGTCGGCGCAGCGCTCACAAGCGCACTGCTATTGGGCGCCAGGTATAAGGCATTCCCCTCACAGAGACAACAATCGCCCCCGGTCAGCGCCGTTTACGCGAAGCCAGCCGGATCCAGGAGGGTGCATGGTCACTGGGGTGGGGCTGGTTCCGGACCCAGGCGTCCACGCCCGCCTCGCTCAGATAGGCGCTGGCGGCCGGGTTGAGCAACAGGTGATCGATGCGCAGCCCCGAGTTCTTTTGCCAGTGTTGGCGAAAATAATCCCAGAAGGTGTAGATCCGCTCCTCCGGATACAGGTGGCGCAGCGAATCGGTCCAGCCCTGGTCCAACAAGCGCTGGTAGCATTCCCGGCTTTCGGGCTGCAACAGCGCATCCTTGAGCCAGGAGCGCGGGTTGTAGATGTCCATGTCGGTGGGCACCACATTGTAGTCACCGGCCAGCACTACGGGATGATCACTGGCCTGCAACCCTTGGGCATAGTCGATCAGCCGTTCGAACCAGGCCAGCTTGTAGTCAAACTTGGGACCCGGTTGCGGATTGCCGTTGGGCAAGTAAAGGCACCCTACCAGCACGCCATGCACCGCCGCCTCCAGATAGCGACTGTGACTGTCGTCGTCCCCGCCGGGCAAGCCTCGGCGGCTCTCCAATGGCTGCGCACCGCGGGCCAGGATCGCGACACCGGTCCACGACGCCTGCCCGTGCCAGATCGCCGCATACCCCCCCGACTCCAGCTCCGCCGCCGGGAAATCCTTGTCCGCCGCCTTGAGCTCCTGCAAACAGGCAATATCCGGTTTCTCCCGCTCCAGCCATTCCAGCAGGTTGGGCAGCCGAGCCCGGATGCCATTGATGTTGAAGGTTGCGATCCGCAGGTTTTTCATAGGACCCGTACTCGAAATGTCACGTTACTGGCTGTGACCGTCAACCCGTCGCGGTGGTTGCAACGAGTCTTCAAGAGCCGGTTTTCGGCAAGGGCCGACCGTTCTCCAGCAACTGCGCAAAGGCCTGTTTATCGATCGGTCGGCTGAGGAAATAGCCTTGTACCTCGTGGCATTGGTCCGAGCCCAATGAACCGAGCTGGGCCAGGGTTTCCACGCCTTCGGCAGTGACCGTCAACCCCATGGCCTTGCCCAGGTTGATGATCGCCTGCACCACGGCGCGGTCATTGCTGCTGTTGCTCATGGAGGCGATGAAGCGCTTGTCGATCTTGATGCCGTCGAATGGATAGGTGCGCAGGTAACCCAAGGACGAATAACCAGTACCGAAGTCATCCATGTTCAAGCGCACGCCCAGTTCCTTCAGGGCATTCATGACCTGCAGGGCGCCATCGACGTCGTTGAGCATCACGTTTTCAGTGATTTCGAGCTCCAGGCGACTCGCCGGGAAACGGGTTTCGATCAACACCTGTCGCACATCCTCCACCACGTCGCTGCGCTCGAACTGCGCTGGCGACAGGTTGACCGACACCATCAATTCCCCCGGCCAGGTCAGTGCGGTTTCGCAGGCCTCACGCAACACCCAACGAGACAGCGGGACAATCAGGTCGGTTTGCTCGGCCAACGGAATAAAGGCATCGGGGCCCAACAAGCCTTGCGTCGGATGCTGCCAGCGAACCAATGCCTCGACCGCCACGATCTCCCGACCATCGACGGTGTAGCGCGGCTGGAAATGCAGGACGAATTCATTTTTCTTCACGGCCTGCCGCAGGTCGCTTTCCAGTTGGCGACGGTGCTGGATCTGATCGTTCATTTGCGAGGCGAAATAGCACCAGGTTTTCTTGCCCTCGGACTTGGCCTGGTACAAGGCAATGTCGGCGCAGCGGATCAGTTCACCGGGCACGTAACCCTGACGGCGACTGACGGCGATACCGATGCTGGCACCGATGTGCAGCGAATGGGTTTCGTAGAGAATCGGTTGCTGCAAGCTGTCGATCAACCGCTCACAGAATCGATCGATTTCCGTGGTGTGCTCCATGCCGTTGAGCACCACCACGAACTCGTCGCCCCCCAGCCGCGCCACCAGGTCTTGCTCGCGGGTGCTGTCGCGCAGCCGTTGAGCCACTTCCAGCAACACCGCGTCGCCGGCCGGGTGGCCAAGGGAATCGTTGATCGGTTTGAAGTTGTCCAAGTCCACCATCAACAACGTCAGGGGGGCGGCATGTTCCTTGGCCACCAGCGCATCATCCAGGTACCGCGCCAGCTTGTTGCGGTTCGGCAAGCCGGTCAGCGCATCGTGCATCGACAGATGCTGGACCTGGGCATGGGCCGCCACTTCATCGGTGATGTCACTGGCCGTACCGCGATAGCCCACCACTTCGGTCTTGGTGTAGATCGGGCGTGCCGACACGCGACAGAAACGCACTTGCGCGGAATGATCGCGGTAGGAGCAGCGCAAGTTGCTGGTGCTCTGCTCCTCCGTCAGCTTGCCCAGCCAGAGGGCGATTGGCGTGGTGTCGCAATACAGCAATTGCTCGATGTCCTGCCCCAGCCATTGCTGGTCGGAAAACCCGGTGACCGTATTGAAACGCGCCGACAGGTACGTGATGCGCTGCTGACCGTCGATTTCCCAGATCCAGTCGGAAGCCGCCTCGGCCACGGCCCGGAAGCGCTCCTCGCTGGCCTCAAGGGCGTGCGCGGACCTTTCCAGGCTGTCGTAACTGGCGTCCACATGCCGTGCCGTGCGCAACGCATAACGAAAGAAGTACGCGGTCAACAGGGCCAGGATCAACAGCGCCGCCCCCAGCGGCGGCACCAGGGACCAGAGCAATTGCTGGCCCGGACGCTCGAGTCGGGACACCAGACTGTAGCCGGTACTGTCCAGTGGCACGGCTGGCTGGCCGGGCTCGAGCTCGGTGTCTTTCTTGAGATTCAAGTCGGTGAGGCCATAACTCTTGCCCATCTTGCGCAGCTTGACGGGCGTCAGTTGATCGACGAACAGCAACACCGAGGTGCCTTTGGCCTCGACCTGGGGCCTTTCGTCGTTGGGCAGGATCACCGACGCCGTGACGACGGCCGGCCAACCCTCGAACAATGTGTAGCGGATCGTCGACATCGTCAGGTCGGGCTGTGCCTGGAGTTGGTCCACCAGCTCCGCCAGCGGCGTGTCCATATAAACCGAGGCGTCATCCTGGACATTGCGTCCACGCACCACGGCATATTTGGTGCGTTGCCGATCGATGACAAACACGCCTTCGTACTCGTCATTGGTGAACAGGGTCTTGCCCATGTTCTGTTCGGCGTAGGCCCACTGCACATCGACTTCACCGTTGAGGTGGTCATAAGCCGTGGTCCAATAGGCATAACTGGCAATGTAGTTTTTCGATGCGGTGATGCGATTCTCGAGGGCGCGCTCGATATAGAAATGCGTCTTGCGCACGTCCTCCTCGTCCAGCTTTTGCGCGATGTTGAACAGCGCGGCGATCGCCACCAGGACGCCCAGGACAAACAGTCCCGCGACGGCCACGACCAGGCGACGGGTAATGGGGGTGTGACGTGCGGTGCCTGAAGGGGTATCGGCAGTGGAATCCATTGACCTGCTCCTATCCTGTCAACGCTGGCCTCGGTGCCTGGAAAGATGAGGACCGGGGCCAGTCGTTCGTAACCTTAGCAGCCACTGCTCGATCCGTTGGCGAGCCCACGATGTTTTGCGAAAGAGCCTACACGCTGCTGGAGACCCGCCCGCGCGATGCCTGAATAGTTGACCGTGGCAGGCTGCCGATGATTCCAACCGATCTCAACGATCCGAGCGCGCCAAGCTGTCGAACCCGCCTTCGGTCGATAACACCGCCACCCGGTTGCGGCCGCTGTGCTTGGCCTGGTAAAGCGCCGCATCGGGGCGCTGGATGAAGACTTCGATGCTGTCCAGGCTGCTGGGCACAAAGGCATAACAGCCCAGGCTCACCGTGAGGTAGCCGGTCGGGGAGCCGGAATGGGTGATGTGCTTGTCGATGACAGTGCGCCGGATTTGCTCGGCCAACGCCATGGCCCCCGAAAGATTGGTGTCAGGCAACAGCACGGCAAACTCTTCGCCGCCATACCTTACCGCCAGGTCGGCCTTGCGATGGCAACAACTCTTGAGCACCTTGGCGACTTCCGCCAGGCAATGATCCCCGGCCACGTGCCCATAGGCGTCGTTGTAGTGCTTGAAAAAATCGATGTCGAGCATGATCAGGCTCAAGGGGCGGCGCTGACGGGCGCCCCGGCCGAACTCGATATCCAGGGCCCGCTCGAACAACCGCCGGTTCGCCAGCCCGGTGAGGCTGTCGTGAGTAGCAATCAGTGCCAAGGCTTCCTGGGCCTTGCGCAAATCCGCTTCGATCTTTTCGCTGTTGCGGACCTGGCGCACGAATACCCAGCCGCACAAGCAGATGCCCAGGACCACCAAGCCCACGATGAGGCTGGATTGGAAAGCCCGGTCATGCCAGCCCGCGAGAATCGATTCTTCGGACATCGCGGCGGTGACCACCAGCGGATAAGCCTGCAAATGTTGGTGCCCATACAACCGGATGACGCCGTCGATGGCTGAGCGGATGGTCGCATCGCCAGACATCCCGCCGGTCAGGGCATGGTTGTAGATATGCTCCTCGTCCAATGGGCGGCCGATCCGCGCCTCATCGAAGGGGCGACGGGCCAACAGTGTCCCGTCAGACAAAGCCAGGGCCATCTCGCCTTGCTCATCCAGGCTGAAGCTTTTAAAGAACCGGTCGAAATAGGACATCTTGATGCCGGCCATCAACACGCCCTGGAAGTTGCCGTCTTTATCATTCAGGCGCCGGGAAACCGGAATGATCCAGTCGCCGTTTTGCCGACTGCGGACCGCCGGGCCGATATGGGCGATCAGGGAAGCATTCTGTTGATGGAAAGCGAAATACTCTCGATCCGCCACCCCTGCCCCCCTGTGCAGGTAGTCGAAGGAGGTGGTGATCCACTGACCGTGCTTGTCGAACAGGAACAGCCCATGCAACTGCTCGAGCGATTGCACGCGGCGGGCGAGGGTTTGTTGCAAGCGTGGCAATACCGCAGGGCCGAACCCATCGATCTGGATCCAGTCCGCCAGGCTGGCCAAAACCAGATCGGCCTGGAGGAAGGTGTCCTGGGCCTGCTGGGCCATGGCCCGGGTAAGGGTGGCCGAGGCGATGCGGGCCGACTCCAGGTCGTGGCGACGGGACTGCTCCAACTGCAGGAAAAGCAAACCGCACAGGCACAGGCACACCGCCGCGATAAACGTCACCGCGGCCTTGAGCAACGGCAGGCGTTTCAGGGCGCCGGCAGGGGTATGGAAAGGGTCGTAAATGGAGATAGGCAAGCGAGTTCCTGGAGAGGGTAAAAGCATGAGCAAATTCGCCCATAACCCTTAATATTCGTGAGCTTAGCCTACCGCTTGTGAGGCGGCAATTTGCCTGTGCAACGGAGCCGATGGGTGGCTTGAGTGGATCCAAAACACCGCCCGTCAGCTAACTGAAATGCGCATTCCTGAATGAAGAAGTACCCGTGTCTACAAGCAAACCTTCCTGGGGGCTATCTAAATCGCGTAACGCCCCATAACGTATGGGCGCCTTCGACTTTTAAGTGCCCCGCTGCCCATGAGCAAATCGACCCGAACCAATGACGAACAGCCCCTGACCCAACCCGACGCCGTCAGCCTGCGGGAGGCTTTCTGGTTCTGGCTCAAACTGGGCTTCATCAGTTTCGGCGGCCCTGCGGGGCAGATCTCGATCATGCACCAGGAACTGGTGGAACGTCGGCGCTGGATTTCCGAACGGCGCTTCCTGCATGCCCTCAATTACTGCATGTTGCTGCCGGGGCCCGAAGCCCAGCAACTGGCGACCTACCTGGGCTGGTTGATGCACCGAAGTTGGGGTGGCGTGGTCGCCGGGGCGTTGTTCGTACTGCCTTCACTGTTCATTCTCATCGCGTTGTCGTGGTTGTACATCGCCTTCGGTGAAGTGCCGGTGGTGGCAGGTATTTTCTATGGCATCAAGCCGGCCGTGACGGCCATCGTGGTGCATGCCGCCCACCGGATCGGCTCCCGCGCGCTCAAGAACAATTGGCTGTGGGCGATCGCGGCGGCATCGTTCACGGCGATCTTTGCCTTTGATCTCCCCTTCCCGTTGATCGTACTCGGTGCGGCTGCCGTTGGTTATTGCGGCGGTCGCTGGGCACCGGATAAATTCAGCCTGGGCGGCCACGCTACCCAGCACAAGTCCTTCGGCCCCGCCTTGATCGACGACGACACGCCAACCCCGGACCACGCCCGGTTCAGCGCTACCAGGTTGGCCCGGCTGGTCGTCGTCGGCGCGCTGTTGTGGGTCGTGCCAATGGGCCTGCTGACCGTGTTGTTTGGCTGGGACGGCACATTGACGCAAATGGCCTGGTTCTTTACCAAGGCCGCATTGTTGACCTTCGGCGGCGCCTATGCGGTTTTGCCCTACGTCTACCAAGGCGCCGTCGGACACTTCGGCTGGCTGACCCCGACACAAATGATCGACGGCCTGGCCCTGGGCGAAACCACCCCTGGGCCGCTGATCATGGTCGTGGCCTTCGTCGGTTTCGTCGGCGGCTACGTGATGCAGGTGTTCGGCCCCGAACAGGCCTTTCTCGCCGGGGCCGTCGCGGCCACGCTGGTGACCTGGTTCACCTTCCTGCCCTCGTTCCTGTTCATCCTGGCCGGCGGCCCGCTGGTGGAATCGACCCACAACGCATTGAAATTCACCGCGCCGCTGACGGCGATTACCGCAGCGGTGGTCGGAGTGATCCTTAACCTGGCGTGCTTCTTCGGTTACCACGTGCTCTGGCCCAACGGTTTTGCAGGGGCCCTGGACTGGCCGTCGGCAATCATTGCAATTGCCGCGGCCGTGGCGCTGTTTCGCTACAAGCGCGGGGTGATCCAGGTCTTGCTGGCGTGCGGCCTGGCCGGGCTGGCGGTGCATTTGCTGCGCTAGACGAGGCGCTTGCTCAGGTACGTCGCCGAAGCCGGGCACAAGGTCTTGAACTGGGCCGTTGCGCTGATCGAAGCGGGCGCCAGCGAGCGGTCCCCCGGCTGATAGCCCTGGCCGGTAAAAAACGCGGCGGCGCTCTCGGTCAGCAGGTGAAGCCGGTCTGCCCCCTCGCGTTTTGCAAACGCTTCAATAGCGGCCAGCACCGCCGCACCAGTGCCCTTGCCTCGCAGTCCCTCAAGCACAACCAGCGAGCGCAGCAACCGCTCGGCCCCCTCTCCTTCTATGCCGGCAAACGCCACTTCAACGCCTTGGTGGCTGAAGCTGAAGAACTGTCGGCCAGGATACGTCAGGTCGTCCACGGGTAGGCCGGCCAAGCTAAGCGCATCGCGCAGTGGTTCCAGATGGTTATTGCTTAGAGCTGTCATACGCATGGCTTGGGCTCGCTCCTATTTATTGGTTATCCTCTAATTTGGCTACAACCGACAGGGTGAATAGGAGGATGGAATTCCAATAACATGTCCCACCGTCAGGCACTGGAGATAACCGTGAGCATTTTTTTCGATGAGCTGATGGAAAGCGTGCAACAGATGGACGAACTCGTCCACGCTAAGCAGCTACCGTCACCACCACCTTCCGGCAACCCACCACCTCATGACCCAGCGCAAACGAACACCCCAGCCCATCAGCTAAGCTCAACCTATCATCACGACAGGGAATCGACATGAGCAAGGCAGACGAGCTAGCGGCCAAACTAAGGAAAACCCAGCAGACCCGCGCGGATACCGACAACTGTGCCGACCTGGCAATCGAGCACTGGCCCGCCCAGGTCTACGAACTGTATCGCCAGATCGAAATCTGGCTGGCGCCCGTGTGCGAGGCCGGCCTGGATATCCGGCGCAATCCCACCCACGTATTTGAAAGTCATTCCAGCGGTTCGACGTACAACTACGCGATCGATCAACTGGTGATCGAAGGCAATCATCGCCGCATTTCATTCGACCCGATTGCGCGTTTTTCGCCCCAGGGCGAGGGCTGCATTGAAGTCCATATGAAGGGGCAGGAACACTGCATCGTGCGCTCGCTCGGCGAGCATGGCGAATCGCTTTGGCATATCCAAGCCCTGCGATCGGCCGGGCAACCGCGTCCTGATCCTATCATTCTGGACGAGGACACTTTGCTCTCGCTGATAGAAGAAGGCCTCGGCCTTTAACGCAAATGGGCGACTCTTGAGGTCGCCCTTTTTCATGGGGGTGAACTAGCCCTGCGGCGCAGATTCGAGTATTGGATCTGCCCCGGGCACTGGTAGCGTCAGTTCCATCGCCGGCCTTCCTACAAGGGCGTTCAAGGCATGGTCGATTTCGTCCACCGCGCCTTGGGCGTACCGGGCATCCGCCCAACTCCAGTACGGATCGGATATCAGCCCGCCCACGGCGTGTGCGCACAATTCATCGCTGCTGATGCCCATCTTCCCGGCAGCGGCGATCACAGCCATCAGGGCTTGTTCTAATTGGGAAATTCGCTTGGTAGTCACAATCAACCAACATGCTGGATAAACAGACCCCGAGCATAACAAGCCATCAATGTGCCACCAAACTCAGGCGCCCAACGGTCACCCTCTCCTGGCTTACAGGACTGGCCTCAATCCGCCGCGCCATAAGAGGCCGTATCCGAAATCGATGAAGGCTCTCGGACCGCTGAACGAGCAGCCAGCACCGTCAGCACAGCGGCCATCCCCAACACGGCCGCACTGGTTTCGAACGTCGCGCGATAGCCACTCAGATCAAACAGAACGCCACCCACGGTCGCGCCCCCGGCGATGGCAAGTTGGACGATCGCCACCATCAGGCCGCCGCCCGCTTCGGCATCTTCCGGCAGCGTTCGCGAAAGCCAGGTCCACCAGCCGACGGGCGCAGCCGTGGCCGCCAGGCCCCAAAGGCCGAGCAAGAGGGTCGTGACCGTCACCGACCCGCCGAACCCCACCAGGGCAATGGCAATCGCGGCCATCAGCAGAGGAATGACGATGAGCGTCCGATAGAGGTTGTTTTTCAAGCAGGCGCCGATCAGGAAAGTGCCCAGCAGCCCCGCCACACCGATCACCAGCAGCATGAAGGACAGCATCGATACGCTTACCTGCGTCACCGACTCGAGGAACGGTCGCAGGTAGGTGAACAGCATGAACTGGCCCATGAAAAACGTGCTGACCGCCAGCATCCCCAGCGCGACCGGTGTCCGGGCCATCAACTTGAAAGCGTTGGTACTGCCCCGCTTCCCCTGCGTAGGCATGGCGGGCAGGCGTAACAGCAGCCAGACCAGGGCGCTGCCAGCAACAGGCACGATGCAGAAAAACGCGCCACGCCCGCCAATAATCGCCCCGAGGAAACTGCCCCGCGGCGCCGCGACCACCGTCGCCAAGGCGTTGCCGCCGTTGACGATGGCCAGCGCTTGCGGGACGTTATCTTCCGGCACGAGCCGCATGGCCGTGGCCGCCGACAACGACCAGAAGCCGCCAATCGCCACGCCGATCAACGCACGTCCGACCATGAATACCGCGTAGTTTGGCGCGAACGCCACCACGGTACCTGAAACGATCATCAGCAAGGTCAGCCCCAGCAGGAGCCATTTGCGGTCGACCCGGGCGGCAATCGAGGCGATGAAGAGGCTGGTGACCAGGGCAAAGGCGCCAGAGACGGCAATGCCTTGACCGGCCTGCCCTTCGCTGACCTGAAGATCCGCCGCCACCGGCGTCAGCAAGCTGACCGGCATGAACTCCGAAGCAACCAGCACGAACGCGGCGAGGGCCATGGCAAATACCGCGCCCCAGGCGGGCGGGTCTTGTGGCAATGATTTATCGGTCATTGAATGACAATCCTGTATTTCTTGATGAACCTGTGGGAGCGAGCTTGCTCGCGATGACGACGGCACATTCACCCTCCCGTCCCAGGCAGACCGCTATCGCGAGCAAGCTCGCTCCCACCGTCTCGAATGGCGGCGTTTACCTATTTCGTGCCTGCTATCTTCATCGTCCAGATCAATGTGCAGGTAGTGCATACCGATGAGATTCTTGCCTGATCCTGGGAGTTGTTCCCGCGCATATAGGCAACGCTTCGCTTAGCGCGTTAATGTCCTGCCTATAGCGATTGAGCCGAGACGACACCCGGAGCCGACATGGCCACCCAACGCAGATCCATACAAGAAACATTGACCGCCATCATCGACGACTGGACCCCACACCCGGGCGACGTCGAAACGCCCATGCCCGGCCTCGCCTTCTTCCGACGTGAGGCCCCGGCACCGCCGGTGATTTGCATGATCGAGCCGAGCATCGTGCTGGTGACCCAAGGCGTGAAGCAGGTATGGATCGGTGGCGAGGCGTATGGCTACGACCCCGGGCGATTCCTCATGACCTCGCTGGACATCCCGGCCAATTCCGAAGTGCTTCAGGCAAGCCCCGAACAACCCTGCCTGGGTCTGGTCCTGAAGCTCGACTTGCGCATGGTGGCCGACCTGATCGCCCAAGGCAGCCTGTCGCCCCCGCGTGATCGAGCGGTCGGGATTGGCGCGGGCATCGGCACCGTGACGCCCGACCTTTTGGCGCCGTTCGCACGCCTGCTGGCGTTGTTGGAAGAACCCGAAGCGATCCCCATACTGGCACCGTTGATCCAGCGCGAGATTCACTACCGTCTGCTGCTCAGCGACCAGGCCGCGCGGCTACGGCAGATCGCCTCGGTCGATAGCCAGGGCTACCGGATCGCCAAGGCCATCGACTGGTTGAAACTCAACTACACCGAGCCCGTGCGCGTAGACGACCTCGCGGCGCGGGTGCAAATGAGCGCGCCGACGTTTCACCACCACTTCCGCCAGCTCACGGCGATGAGCCCGCTGCAATACCAGAAGTGGCTGCGGTTGAACGAAGCAAAACGCTTGATGCTCAACGAGCACGTGGACGTGGCGAGCGCGGCCTTCAAAGTGGGTTATGAAAGCCCTTCCCAGTTCAGCCGCGAATATGCCCGCTTGTTTGGTGCACCGCCCAAGCGAGACATCGCGGCGTTGCGCGGGCTAGGCAATCACACCAAGGCGGTTTGATTAATCCGGGCTTGATCCGTTGTGGCTTGATCCATTGTGGCGAGGGAGCTTGCTCCCGCTGGGCTGCGTAGCGGCCCGCTTTTTTGTGAGCGCTTCGCACTCAAGCGGGAGCAAGCTCTCATCAAACAAAATCCATCCCCTTGTTCTCCAAAGCTTTTTAAGCCGCGACCAATCGAACACCCAGCTTTGTAGCCTTACGCTGTAAGGCTCTAAGCTGACGATCACGACTTTTGGCCTCGTA